>NZ_DAOMOZ010000046.1:0-26318 GCF_035444585.1 Agriterribacter sp. | reverse complement strand
CTTATTCCATGTGGTGGATCATTATTCACCGCGACTGGTATTATCATAACGGCGATCTGAAATACCTGCAGCAGCAAAAGGATTACCTCGTAAAGCTGCTGGCTTACATTATTACGAAAATTGATAAGGATGGTAAAGAGCAATTGGATGGCACCCGGTTTTTAGACTGGCCTTCGAGTGAAAATAAAAAAGGTGTGGATGCTGGGCTACAGGCAATGATGGTATGGTCTTTAACAGCCGGCGCAGAATTGTGCAAAATTTTAAATGAACCGGCGACCCAAAAAAATTGTGAAGCCGCTGTTGCCAGGTTAAAAAAATATATTCCTGATCATAACCATTCGAAACAGGGTGCAGCGCTCATGGCGCTTGCCGGTTTGATGCCGGCTGCAAAAGCCAATACAGAAGTGCTGGCGGTAAACGGCGCCCATCATTTTTCTACCTTTTACGGCTACTATATGTTGCAGGCAAAGGCAAAAGCGGGAGACTACCAGGGGGCTTTAAACGCCATCAGGGAATACTGGGGCGCTATGCTGAACCTTGGCGCAACCACCTTCTGGGAAGATTTTAACCTCGATTGGCTGCCCGATGCCTCGCGTATTGACGAATTGCCGAAGCCGGGTCAAAAAGATATTCACGGCGACTATGGCGCTTATTGTTATATCGGCTTCAGGCATAGCTTAAGTCATGGCTGGGCGAGCGGGCCTACACCGTGGCTAACCGAACATGTGCTGGGTATTAAAGTAGTGGCTCCTGGTTGTAAAACAATAGAAATAAAACCTCATTTGGGCGATCTTCAATTTGCAGAAGGGAGTTTTCCCACACCCTATGGTTTGGTTAAGGTAAAGCATGTGAAACAGGCGAACGGGAAGGTGGTTACTACCGTAGATGCGCCTAAAGGAATAAAGGTGGTACAGTAATATGAATTAACTCATCGTAATAAAGTCTCAGCGATGCCAACATCCCTGTCAAAAGCTTTCCGGGCATTTGTAAAATTATCGTTCATCTGCTGCCTGTTTGTATTTGCTGTTCAGGCGCAATCTGATCTGAGACCCCTGCACCTGAGGGTGGAATATAAGACCAATGCATTTGTTGATGCAGCGCGGCCCAGGTTTAGCTGGGAACTGCAATCGGCTGTGCCCAACCAGGTACAAACAGCGAGACAGATACTGGTGGCGGGTTCCGTTACTTTATTGAGCAATGAAAAAGCTGATATATGGAACTCGGGGAAGGTGCTTTCCGGTGCTGTTAACCAGGTTGAATATGCGGGTAAAGCGCTTGCATCCAACAAAACCTATTACTGGAAAGTGCGCAGTTGGGATAAAAACGGTAAGGCCGGGCCGTGGAGTGAGCCGGCATATTTTAGTACGGGCCTCCTGCAGCAAAGCGATTGGAAAGCAGAATGGATCGGTTATGATGTAAACGCTTTATCGGTCAATAAAAACTATCATCTTCCGCCTTGTCCCTATTTGCGTAAAGAAACAGCGATAAACGGTACCATAAAAAAAGCAAACCTGTATGTTACCGCTCTGGGCTTATATGAGTTTTACATCAATGGCAGACGGGTTGGCGATGATTATTTTGCTCCCGGCTGGACAGATTATAACAAAAGGGTTTACTACAGCGCCTATGACGTAACCGGCGATCTGAAAAACGGGAAAAACGCTTTTGGCGCTATACTTTCCACAGGGTGGTATGCAGGATATTTAGGGTATGCCTTACTGGTAGGAAGCCCTGTTACGCATAGCTTTTACGGAAAAGTGCCCCTGTTGAAGGCACAAATAGAAATCGAATATAACAATGGTAAAAAGGAGCTTATTTATACCGATGCTTCGTGGAAAGCTGCTACAGGCGCCATTCTTGAAGCTGATATATTAAATGGGGAAACATACAATGCTGATCTTGAACCGGAGGGGTGGAAAAGAGCAGGCTTTGATGATGCGGCCTGGAAGCAGGTGCAAACCTATCCGGCAAAAGCAGCTTTGCCGCTGCAGTTGTATCCGGGAAACCCTGTTAAAATCATAGAAGAGATCACTCCCGTAAGCATAAAAGAAAAGTCGGGGAAGTATATAGTGGATATGGGACAAAATTTTTCGGGTGTAGTGAGGCTTAAGGCCAAAGGCAAAAAAGGCGATACCATTGTTATTAAGTATGGTGAAATGTTGCACCTGGATGGAAATGTGATGACAGAGAACCTGCGGAAGGCAAGGGCAACAGATACTTATATCTTTAAGGGCGACGCAAACGGTGAGACCTGGATGCCGCGCTTTACCTATCATGGATTTCAATATGTGGAAATTAACGGCTTAAAAACAAAGCCTGCTGTAAAAGATATTACCGGCATTGTTATGAGTTCCGCAACGCCTGTAGCAGGCCGTTTTGAAACGGACAATGAGATGCTGAACCGGTTGTATAAAAATATTGTGTGGACGCAGCGGTCTAACTATTTTGATATTCCAACCGATTGCCCGCAGCGCGATGAGCGCCTGGGCTGGACAGGAGATGCACAGATCTATATGCGTTCCGCTGCATTCAACAGCGATATCGCCGCGTTTCATACCAAATGGATCACCGACCTCAATGATGCCCAATGGCCGTCCGGCGCTTACCCGGTGTACGCACCGCTGCCTGTGGGCGCCAATGGCAGGGCCGCCATACGGTCATCGGATACTTTTTCGCCCGGCTGGGCAGAAGCGGGTATCATATGTCCTTATAACATTTATAAAATGTACGGCGACACGAGGATCATTGAGCAATCGTGGCCCTATATGCTGAAGTATATGGCATTTCTTGAAAAAAGGAGTAAAGGCAGCCATTATTTTGCTGAAGGGAGCTTCGAAGACTTTAACCCCAAGGGCGGCTTTGGCGACTGGCTGTCGGTAGGCAGGAAAACGCCGCCCGATATGCTTGCTACCATGTACTATAATTACTGCGCCTTGCTGATGGCTGAAATGGCAGGTGCACTGGGTAATACAAATGATGCCGATCATTTCACGGATCTATCTCAAAAGATCAGGAAAGCTTTTGCTTCACACTATACGGATGCCGACGGGAAATTAAAGACCAATGCTGCTGCTTATGGTGATGGAAAGGGCTATGTAGACGGGCACCTGGGCTTTTCAGGACATACCCAAACGGCCTATGCAAATGCCGTTTATTTAAAAATACTTTCACCTGAAAACCTGATGAAAGCCGGTCAGTATCTGTCGGCGCTGGTGCGTAACAACAACAACCAGCTTTCAACAGGCTTTCTCGGGTTCAAGCCATTGCTGCCGGCGCTTTCGGCTACGGGTAACAGTAATATGGCGTATACTTTAATTCAGGATACAGCCTATCCTTCCCTTGGTTTTGAGGTAGTAAACGGCGCTACCACAATATGGGAACGCTGGAACAGTTTTACCAGAGACAAAGGATTTGAAAACAATGCCGGCATGAATTCTTTTAACCATTATGCATTTGGAGCGGTTTGTGAATGGATGTTCCAGAACATGGCGGGAATACAACCGGTTGACGCGGGTTTTAAAACTTTTATGATTAAGCCTGAGATCACGGATTCGGGTATTCATTATACCAGTGCCGTCTACCATTCTATACACGGTAAAATAGCTGCATTCTGGAAGAAGGATAGCGCTTCTTTAAAACTACAGGTAACCATACCCGTTAACACCAGGGCCACAGTATACCTTCCTGCTGCAAATACCGGCGCTATTCTATGTAATGGCAAGCCGGTAGTGAACAGTACAGATATTCTTTTAAAAAGAAAAAAGGATCAGCGGTATACCATTGTTGAAGCAGGTTCAGGAACATATGAATTTACTATTGCCCTGCATTACTAAAATGTAAAGCTGAATGTTTCTTTTTTTATAAAGTGCCGTTGAAAATACCGGACAAATTTCAATAAGCGGCATTTGTACTGTGTTCAGTATTTCTTTTACTGGTGCCCCTTTTACAATACAATAAGCTAAATTTAACCTTTAATGCCGGTCATAAAAAAAAGCATATGCAACAATCTGTTTTCAACCGCCGCCGGTTTATAACCACGGGCTCTAAAGCTGCCGCTGGCATAGCCATGCTCTCATCCCTGGCCAAAAAGTCGGTTGCTTTGATGCACAATGAGCCGAAAATTAAATTTTCAGTGATCAGTATCAACCATTCTCACATATACGGTATGGTTGACGCTGTAACACGGGGGGGCGGGGAACTGGTTTCTTTTTATGCCAAAGAACCTGAGCTGGCATCTGCTTTTGCAAGAAAATACCCGCAGGCCAAACCTGCCCGAAATAAAAAGGAAATACTCGAAGACGGCTCCGCACAACTCATTCTCAGCTCCGGCATACCGGTGGAACGTGCACCGTTGGGTATAGAAGTGATGCGGCATGGGAAGGATTACCTGGTTGATAAGCCCGGTATTACCACGCTGGAACAGCTTGAATCAGTTCGCCATGTACAAAAAGAAACCAAACGGATGTACACGATCATGTACAGCGAACGGTTGGAGAACCGGGCAACGGTTAAAGCGGGAGAGCTGGTAAAAGCAGGTATTATAGGGAATATAATTCAAACGATCGGTATGGGACCGCACCGCATGAACCCCCGGTCGAGACCGGAATGGTTCTTCGATAAAAAATATTTTGGCGGTATCATTACCGATATAGGGTCGCACCAGTTTGACCAGTTTTTATTTTTTACAGGTTCCACCAATGCAGAGATTGTAGCCTCACAGGCGGGCAATGTGCATCATCCCCAATATCCTCAATTTGAAGATTTCGGTGATGTAATGTTAAGAGGCAACAATGGCACAGGATACATCCGCGTGGATTGGTTTACACCCGACGGACTGAAATCATGGGGCGATGCAAGGCTTACCGTTCTTGGCACGGAAGGGTATATTGAAATCCGCAAGAATCTTGATATCGGCGGACGTGAAGGCGGCAACCATCTTTTTATAGTAAACCAGAAAGAAACCCGCTATATGAACTGCAACAAAGACCCGCTTCCTTTTGGTAGGTTGTTTGTAAATGATGTGGTGAACCGCACAGAGACCGCTATGCCGCAGGAACATTGCTTCCTTGCTACCGAGCTTGCATTGAAAGCCCAGGAAAACGCACAGAAGCTGGATTTTAAAAAGTGAATCACAACTATAATGACTGATAAAAGGTTTGTCCCATTCCTCTTACTGATCGCGTATATTATCTTCACTGGCTGCAGCAACTCTAAAAAAGCAACTGTAGTCAATAAACATTTACCCGTTATTTTTGAAACAGATATGGGCAATGATATTGATGATGCCCTGGCGCTGGATATGCTGTATAAGTATGCCGATCAGAAAATGGTTAAGCTGCTGGCGGTGAGTTCCAATAAGAACAACCCGTCGTCTGCTGTATATCTCGATATCATGAATACCTGGTACGGCTACCCGAAGATACCGGTTGGGAAAGTAGTAAATGGTGCAAATTCAGAGCATGATGCGGTTAATTATACCAGAGTGGTAGTAGATTACCGGCCTGCATTCCAAATAACAACCAAAGACACTGCTTATCCCGAATCAGTAAATCTTTACCGGAAGGTATTATCGGAGGCTGCTGATCATTCCGTTGTTATTGTTTCTGTTGGATTTTCAACCAACCTCGCCAAACTGCTTAATTCAGGTGCGGATCGTTATACGGATTTGAACGGGAAAGCGCTTGTGGCAAAAAAGGTAAAATTACTATCGGTAATGGCCGGCAGTTTTGAAGGAAAAAAGCTGAAGGAATATAATGTGGTTAAAGATGTGCCTGCCGCCAGGGAACTATTTGAGCAATGGCCAACCGAAATAGTGGTCAGTCCTTTTGAAGTGGGCGATCAGATCAGGTACCCTGCAACGAGTATTCTCAATGATTTTAACTGGGCGGCTCATCATCCTATGGTGATCGCCTATGAAAGCTATGCAAAAATGCCGTACGACCGCCAAACCTGGGACCTGACGGCTGTATTGTATGCTGTGGAAGGCGCAAAAGATTATTTTAGTGTAAGTGAGCCGGGTACTATTGAGGTTTCAGGCGACGGGTTCACTGCTTTTACTCCCCGGTCAGCCGGAAAGCATCGTTATTTAAAAGTAAATCCTGAGCAGGCAGAGAACGTTAAAAGGAGATTTATTGAATTGATCACAACGCCTCCGGCTGCATTGAAGTAAAGTGCAGCAGTTAGTTGTTGTACAGAATTAATCAGATCAACCACAAAGCATTATTGTGATTGAACTTTTTGTTACTTTTTCTTTCAGGAGAAAAAGTAAAAAGAATATAAAAGTAGATCTCTTTCCTGATAAGTGTTTTCGCTTTAGATAATTAATGTAATACTTTAATTAAAAACTATGTCCAGATACCAGAACCTCATCACGCTCGATGAATTCACTATTCAGCAGCTTCGCTTATTCCCTCATGCTACCGGCGAATTATCGGGACTGCTGCGCGGTGTCGGATTGGCCGCCAAGCAGGTAAACCTTGAAGTGAATAAAGCGGCGCTCGCGGATATACTGGGTGCGGAAGGAAGCATTAATATCCAGGGGGAAGTGGTGCAGAAATTAGATGTGTATGCCAATAATGTTTTCATCAATGTATTGCGGTCGGGGATCAATTGTGCAGGTATTGTTTCTGAAGAGAACGAGGGGATGGTTGTGTTTGATGACGCCAAAAGCAACCAGTCCAAATATGTGCTGCTCATGGACCCTGTAGACGGCTCGGGGAATATAGATATCAATATTTCTATAGGGAGCATATTCAGTGTATATCGCCGTATTTCCCACCTGGGCAAACCAGCCGTGCTGGAAGATTTCCTGCAGCCGGGGATAAAACAGGTGGCGGCCGGCTATGTAATTTATGGGTCATCTACCATACTGGTATATGCCACCCGCAGGGGAGTGAACGGATTTACTTTAGATACCGCTATCGGCGAATTTTATCTCAGTCACCCCAATTTGAAAATGCCTCCGCACGGTCCTTTTTATTCATTCGACAACCGATATTATAACCAGGTGGATCAGAAGCTTAAAAACTATGTGGATTTTTGTATTTCCACTACTGAAAACAGGAACGGACCTTATTCCAACCGCTACTATGGTTGCATGGTAGCCGATATTCACCGTAATTTATTAAAGGGTGGAATATTTTTTTATCCGCAGGTAACAGGTAAGCCCAACGGCAAGCTCAGACTTTGCTATGAATGCAACCCGATGGCTTTTATAACGGAAGTTGCCGGTGGTAACGCAACGGATGGCAGGCAACGCATTCTGGATATACAACCCGGGCATATTCACCAGCGTAGCCCTTTGTTCATCGGCTCAAAAGAAATGATGGAAGATCTGGCGGGCTTCTTACAATAAGCCGGCGCAGGGTTAAACGTGAAACGTGAGATGTGAAAGGTGAAATGTGAATGGTGAATCTCTGTTTCACTTCTCTACATTCCCCGGTTTTTATCTCCGCCGGATTATTTTGAGTGAGGTATATTATATTGTGAAGAAATAAATTAAGCTGTTTACAAATGGATCCTGCATACCTGCTTCGTGCAGAAAACATATCAAAATCTTTTCCCGGCGTTAAAGCGCTCAACAATGTGCAATTGCATGTTGAAAAAGGAAAAGTGCATGCGGTAATGGGAGAGAACGGGGCAGGGAAGTCTACCCTCATGAAGATCCTGATCGGCATGTATACGCCGGATGCCGGAGAGATTATTTATAAGGAGCGACCCATAAGATTCAGCTCGGTGCATGACGCGCTCAGGTCGGGGTTTTCCATGATCCACCAGGAACTGCTGCCTTTTCCGGAATTGAGCGTGGCAGAAAATATTTTTATGGGCAATGAGCCTACCACGGCTATTCCCGGGTGGATAAACCGCAAAAAAAGAAATAAGGATGCACAGTTGCTTGTTGATCAGTTAGGCGTGAAGATCAATGTTACCCGGCGCATGAAAACCCTCAGTGTGGCGGAAATGCAGATGGTTGAAATTGCCAAAGCCCTGTCCAATAAAGCGGAAGTTATTATTATGGATGAACCCACTTCAGCGCTGTCCGACAGGGAAACCGCCAGGCTGTTTGATATGATCCGTGATCTGAAACGACAGGGCATCGCTATTATTTACATTTCACATAAAATGGATGAGATATCCAGGATCGCAGATACCATATCGGTTATGCGCGACGGTAAGTATATTGCCACACACCCGGCAAATGCCATAAGCAACGAAGATCTGATCTCGCTGATAGTGGGAAGAGAATTGAATACCATTTTTGAAAAAAGAAATACCATTCCGGGTGAAGTGGCTTTATCGGTTAAGGGGTTAACCGGTGCAAAGTTTAAGGATATTGATCTTTTTGTGCGGAGTGGTGAAATACTGGGAATTGCCGGACTGATGGGCGCTGGAAGAACAGAAATCGTAAACGCGATATTTGGACTGGAAAAAATTTATAAGGGAACGATTGCGGTAAAGGGCAAACCCGTTACCATCCGTTCGCCCAGGGATGCTATACAGCACGGGATAGGATTGATTACCGAAGACAGGAAAAACACCGGGCTTGTATTATCGGGAACGGTGAAACATAATATTACGCTGGCGGCATTAAAAAGTTGCTGCAGGGGCCCCTTTATTGAAATGCAGAAGGAACGCAGCATTGCTGAGCAGCAAATCAGGCGGTTTGCCATTAAAACGCCATCCGGGAACCAGATCGTAAATTTTTTAAGCGGCGGTAACCAACAAAAAATCGTGCTGGCAAAAGTATTGCTCAATGACCCGGATATTATTATACTCGATGAGCCCACAAGAGGTATTGATATTGGCGCCAAAGCGGAGATATACCGGCTGATGAATGAGCTGGCGGCAAAAGGAAAAGCGATCATCATGATCTCGTCAGAGCTTCCGGAAATACTGGGTATGAGCGACAGGATAATGGTAGTGCACGGCGGCAGTATAAAAGCAGAATTAACAGGTGCCGAAGCCACACAGGAAAAGATCATGCAATATGCCATGATGTGAGCAGGGACAAAAGAAAGAATAAGTGTTAATTTTTAAGAATATTCAACAATGAACCCCGCGAAAATAAAATCTTCTTCTGGCTATCTTTCCAGGTACGGCATTTTCATAGCCTTTGTTGTGATATGCATCATGCTCTCCATTGCCACGCCTTATTTTTTTACGGCGCAAAATATAATCATTGTATTGCGGCAGGTATCCATTAACGGCATACTGGCCATTGGCGTTACTTTCGTTATTATAGCCGGCGGCATTGATCTTTCTCTTGGCTCGGTGCTGGCGTTAACAGGAGTTGTTGCGGCCAGCTTTGCTCACCCTGATACCTATTCGCTGGTTGTGCCGGTTATGCTGGGCATACTCACCGGGGTTATTATCGGCGCCATCAACGGGCTCACTATTACCCTTGGGAAGGTGGCACCTTTCATTGTTACGCTGGGTATGATGACGATAGCAAGGGGGCTGGCATTGGTATGGAGCGATGGCAGGCCGGTTACGAATCTTTCACCCGCTTTTAATTATATCGGTGGTGGCGACTTCCTGCGTATCCCCGTACCCATATTGCTGTTTGTGCTGGTGATCATTGTTTCGGCTGTAGTTTTAAAATACACCCGTATCGGCCGTTATATTTATGCAGTTGGGGGCAATGAAAATGCTGCAAAAGCTTCCGGCATACGGGTCGGTGCCGTGAAAATGTTTGCCTATATTATGTGCAGCGGCCTGGCAGGGCTGGCAGGTATCATACTTGCTTCGCGCATAACCACGGGCCAGCCTAATGCAGGTATTGCGTATGAGCTTGATGCCATTGCCGCGGTAGTGATCGGCGGCACCAGCTTACTGGGCGGTAGAGGCAGCATTGCCGGAACGGTGATCGGCGTACTGATCATTGGCGTGATCAACAACGGGCTGGATCTGCTGAACGTTACATCCTACTATCAGCAGATCATAAAAGGTATTATTATTATTGGCGCCGTACTGCTCGACAGGAAGAATGCGCAGTAGAATGCTGCGCAGTATTAAAAGATCATCGGTAAACTGAATCCGCAGTTTATAATGGTTCGAAACCTATCTTATTCTTATTTTATAATAAGGTAAAGCCTTCTCCGCATTTTAGCAATGAGAAAGCAGCAGTGAAATGAAGCTGAAGTCACAGCAGTACAAAAGCACTATCAGGGCTCCACCCCGAGAACGGGCAGTAATCGTTTTCGGGTGGCTTTTTTGGTTACTTTTTTTGCGGAAAAAAAGCAACATAAAAAAAATCATATCTTACCATCCAAAAAAGTATACAATGCATAAACCAGGTACAGTATTATTTGTTATGGCCCTTGCGGGAATGGTATTGACAGGATGTAACCGGGGCGCCGGTAAGAATGGGGAAAAGGAGATGGTTATCGGCGCTTCCATGCTCAGCCTGCAGTCTGAATTTGTAGTGAATGTAAAAGATGCCATGGAAGCATACGCCAAAGAAAAAAATGTTGAGCTGATCGTAAATGATGCGCAGCGCACGGCCGACAGGCAGGTGCAGCAGGTAGAAACCTTCATCTCGCAAAAGGTAGATGCTATCATCCTTAATCCATGTGAAGTAGAAGCCAGCTCACCCGCTGTTGAAAAGGCCAGGGCGGCAGGGATACCCATCATTAATGTAAATTCAGAAACGGCTGCTGAACCCGATGGGTTTGCAGGCTCCCGCGATGAGGAAGCCGGTGAAATAGCTATGGAACAAATTGCCAGGCTGCTGAACGGGAAAGGTAATGTTGTGATGATAGAAGGTTATATGGGGCAGGCTGCACAGATCAAAAGGTCTGCCGGCGCAAAAACAGTTCTTGATAAATATCCCGGCATAAAGATCCTGGCGCAGCAAACCGCGGAGTGGGACAGGGCCAAGGGAATGAGCTTGATGGAAAACTGGATACAGAGCTATGGCGATAAAATAAATGCCGTGTTTGCCCACAACGATGAGATGGGCATGGGGGCACTGCAGGCGCTGGAGCAGGCCAAGCTGAAGGACAAAGTAGCAGTGGTGAGCATTGATGCCATTGCCGATGCGTTGCAGGCGGTAAAAGATGGCCGGCTGGATGCTACCGTTTACCAGGATGCAAAAGGGCAGGGGGCAGGCGCCATTGATATGGCTATACAGCTTATTAAAAAAGAACCGCTGGAAAAGAAAGCAATATTCATCCCGTTCCAGTTGGTGACAAAAGAGAACGTAGATGGATTTTTGAAATGATATATGTTCCTAAAACTGCCCTTATGCCGGAACCAATCCATAAAAACAATGAGCTGCTGCACCGCCGCCGTTTCATTAACATGGCTGCACTTACGGGAGCAGGAGCAGCCTTAAGTTCGCGTTTTGCATTTGCGGACGAACCGGCAAGTGACCGTAAGATCAGGATAGGCATTGTAGGCGGCAGGTTTGGAGCCGGCTTTTATTTTCATGAGCATCCCAACTGTATTGTGGAGGCGGTAAGCGATTTACGTGCAGACAGAAGAGAGGTGTTGGTAAAAACATACGGCTGCAAAAAAACCTATGACTCGCTGGAGCAGCTTTTGCCGGATAAAAAAATTGACGCGGTATTCATTGCTACCGGCGCACCGGATCATGCCCGTCATGTGCTGGCTGCATTGAATGCCGGCAAGCATGTATTGTGTGCCGTGCCTGCGGCTATGACACTGGAAGAGTGTGCCGCATTGCGTGATGCGGTAAAACGCACGGGGCTTACCTATATGATGGCGGAAACCACGGTGTATCGCCAGAATACCATTTCTGTAAAGAAGATGTACCGCCAGGGAAAATTCGGCATTATTTTCAGCGCTGCGGCAGAATACAACCACCCCGGGCTGGAAGTGCTGTTTTGGGAAAATGGCTTACCTACGTGGCGGCATGGATTTCCGCCGATGCATTATCCTACCCACTGCACGGCTTTTTTAATTGCGGTAACCGGAGAGCGGCTTACAGAAGTGAGTGGTATGGGCTGGGGTGATAGCAGTCCGCTGCTGAAAGATAATCCTTACAACAACCCCTTCTGGAATGAAACCGCATTTTTCAAAACGAATAAAGGAAATCCTTTTCGCGTGGAAGTGAACTGGCGTGGCGCTTTAAGAGGTGTGGAACGTGGTGAGTGGCGCGGCGATAAGATGAGCTTTTTCTCCGCGCTGCAGGAAGGGCAGGAACATGCCATCGTTCGCTCAGCAGGTACTATGGGGCACGATGATGCCGGCTTTCAGCATAATGAAGCTACCGTGGAAACATATAAGCAGCCCCAATGGTGGCAAACGGATATGTTGCCCCAAACCCTGCGCCATGGCAGCGGGCACGATGGCTCTCATACTTTTATCACACATGAATTTATTGATGCACTGATCAATAATCGCAGCCCGGAAGTAAATATCCACGAAGCGATTGCCTATACCGCACCGGGCATAGTTGCCCACCAGTCGGCATTGAAAGATGGGGAATGCATGAAAGTGCCGGGGTTTGACACCGGATCCTAAATCTCCAATCTCCCTACTCTTCCTTTGTTGCAATTGCCTTGTATATCGCATCCTGTATATTGGTTCTGGTGTTCAGCCGGTATAATTTTACATTGGTTCCGCCTTCGGGATTAACACGGTTGCTCAGGAAAATGAAAGTCAGGTTATATTTGGGATCTACCCATACGCAGGTGCCTGTATAGCCGGTATGACCAAAGGTTAACGGTGAAGCATACCTGCAGGGGTAGGGGTTTTCACTGATCCCGTTGTCTTTTTCAGGCTTGTCGAAGCCCAGGGCGCGCCGGCTTATTTTACTGCTGTAAGCCGTGAATAATTTGATGGTTTCGGGCGAAAAGAAATAATACCCGTTGAACTTTCCACCATCCAGTATCATCTGCATCAGCACTGCCAGGTCGTAGGCGTCGCTGAACAGGCCGGCGTGCCCGGCTATTCCGCCAAACATAGCCGATCCGGGATCGTGCACCGTGCCGCGCAGCAGTTGCCTGCGGAATATCTTTTCATTTTCAGTTGGCGGAATACGTTCCTCCGGAAACCGCTGCAACGGCAAAAAGCCGGTGGTGGTCAATCCCAGCTTCCGGTAAAACTCTTTGTATACATATTCGTTCAGGGGCATGCCGCTGATGGCTTCCACTATCTTACCCAAAAAAATAAAATCATTGTCGCTGTAAATATACTTATTGCGCGGTCCTACCGGGCTTTCAAGTATTCTTTTGTAAATGGTATCTTCCCAGCTATTGCGCATGTACATGGTATCGGCAACCTTAATATGGTATTGCGGCGTTTGTTCTTTACTGTAAAATCCTTCAAAAGGTACGCCTGTGGCCGTGTCAATCGTTTCGCGGTAAAAAGGAATAAAGGCTTTTAAGCCCGCCTGGTGAAGCAGTATGTCATCAATTTTTAAATGCTCTTTATTGGTTCCTTTTACCCAGGGGAGGTAATCGCCTAAAGTTTTATTCAGGTCCAGCTTTCCCTGGTCGTATAGCCTCATTACCGAAACGGTGGTTGCGCATATTTTAGTTACAGAGGCCAGGTCATAAATGCTTTCCAGGTTCACTTTTTCCGTGCTGTCGTAGGTATAATAGCCGTATGCTTTATGGAAAATGATCCTGCCGTCTTTTACAGCCATTACGGCCATGCCCGGCGCGGCGTGCTGCTGAATGGCCTGGGTAGCTAAAGAATCTATCGCTTTGAATTTTTCCGCGTTCATGTCTGCAGCGGAGGCATAGCTGACAGGAGCAGGAATGCTTTGGATACCGGTTCCGGACGGGAATGCATCACAAATGGTTACGGGTAATTTGCCTTTTGTAACAATGGCGCCTTTTAATACATCGGCGGCTGCATCGTGGGTTGTGGCATCATCATCATAGCAGGCGATAATATTTTTAGCATCGCAAAAGTTTTTAATAGCATACGGGTTACCAAAAACAAAGGTGATGGATTTTTTAAGTTGCTGCACTTCTTTCAGTAGCTGCAGGGCAGCGGTGCTGATGCCAAAGTTGCCTGCGGGGAAACGGTTGTAGTGATGAATACCGATAACCACCACATCGTAGCGGGTTTGAAGCTGGGCTGCAAGGGTTGGTATGCGTGAAGCGTCTTCTTTATAGTTAAAATGATAAACATCCGCATTGTAATTGCCCCGCATCCTGCGGGCAAAAGTATTATCGTTGTTAATGCCTATGCCGAGGTAGGCTACCCTGGGTTCCGTTGCTGATTTTTGTACGCCCCGCAGCGGTAAGAGCGGCAGGATGCTGTCCTGCAGGCGCAATGCAGTAATGGCATTGTCTGCAATTCTTCGCTTGATGTCATCGGTACTGGTATTAAGGTCGCGCACGAGATTGTGTGTATTTACAGGTTGCCAGCGGCTTAGCCCGTGTTCATATTTTGCACGCAACACCTTTTTTACCCTTTCATCAATCTCGTTCCATCTGAGCCTCTTCTTTTTGATCGCTTTTTTTATTTCTGCTATGCTGCCGGGAATATCGCCGGGCAGACAAAGCATATCATTACCGGCAACCAGCGATTCGGCCGACGCTGTGCCATCGGGGAAAAATTTTTTAACCCCCTGCATTTCCAGCGCATCGGTAAACGTAAGCCCTTTGTAGCCCAATTCTTCTCTTAGCAGTTTGGTTACATTGTTATACGAAAGGGAAGTGGCGCGGTTGGCCGTGTTGTCAATGGCCGGAATAAAGAGGTGGGCGATCATTACGCTGCCCACGCCTGCCCTGAACATTTCGCGGAAAGGGTATAGTTCAAGCGAATCCAGCTGTTCACGTGTTTTATTGATCACGGGAAGGTCGTAATGGGAATCTACCGACACATCGCCATGGCCGGGGAAATGCTTGGCGCAGGCCATCACTCCCACATCCTGCATGCCCTTCATATACATGATGCCGTATTCGGCCACTTTGTATTTATTTTCCCCGAATGAGCGGTCGTTGATCACCGGGTTGTCGGGGTTGTTATTGATGTCAACAACAGGGGCATAGTTAACCTGTATGCCTGCACGTTTGCATTGTTCACCAACCCACCGCCCGTACTCATATATCAGTTGCGGATCCTGTACGGCGCCCATCATCATCTGGCGCGGCAGGCTAATTACACTGTCCATGCGCATGCCCAACCCGTTCTCCGCATCGATACAGATCAACAAAGGAGTTTTTGCCATTGCCTGGAACCGGTTAATGTATTGCGCCTGTGTAACGGGCCCACCCTGGAAAAGACAAATACCGCCTATATTATATTTGTTGATGGCTTCAGCTACCGCCTCATCATAAAAAGTAACCTTGCGGTTGCTGCCGATAGAAGAAAGCCGTACTACCATCAGCTGCCCCAGTTTTTCGTCGTTGCTGAGAGTGGCAAATACGCTGTCTACCCAGGCTTGTTCATCAAGCTCACTGATATGCTGTGCAAAGGAGGATAAGCTTATACAACAAATAGCAATTGCCGTGAATATCGCCTTCATAATCGAAAAATTGTTCAATAAAATATACCTCAGGCGAATTTATTATCATTGGGGCGTTAATACAAATCAAATTCCTAACCCGTATTTTTGCTGTTAAATTCAAAGATTTTGTCAGACAGAATTCAGTTATTGCCCGACAATATAGCCAACCAGATAGCAGCGGGGGAAGTGATACAGCGTCCGTCGAGCGCTGTAAAAGAGCTGCTGGAGAATGCAGTGGATGCAGGTGCAACGGAAATAAAGCTCATCGTTGCAGATGCGGGGAAATCGCTGGTACAGGTAATAGACAATGGCAGTGGCATGAGTGAAACGGATGCCCGCATGAGCTTCGAGCGCCATGCTACATCCAAGATCAATAATATAGATGACCTGTTTCGCATACGCACCATGGGCTTCAGGGGTGAAGCGCTGGCCTCCATTGCTGCGGTGGCACAGGTAGAACTGAAAAGCCGTCGCGCAGAAGATGAAGCAGGCACTTATATTGAAATAGAGAACAGCCTGGTAAAAAAACAGGAACCCATAGCTTTCCAGACCGGTACAAGCATAGCGATGAAAAACGTTTTTTTTAATGTACCTGCCCGCAGGAATTTTTTAAAAAGCAATGCAGTGGAAATGCGGCATATCGTAGATGAGTTCATCCGTGTGGCCATGGCTTTTCCTGAAGTTTCTTTTTCGCTTACCGCCAACGGGCAGGAAATGTTTCACCTGGGAAGCGGCTCGCTCAAACAACGGATCGTTCATCTGTTAGGCAATAATTATACTGCCAAACTGGTAAACGTGCAGGAGAACACCGACTACCTGAATATTTACGGTTTTGCAGGCAAGCCCGAGATCGCCAAAAAAACAAGAGGCGACCAGTATTTTTTTGTGAATAACCGTTTTATCCGGAGTGCATACCTGAACCATGCGGTAATGAGCGCCTACCAGGAAATGATCCCTGCCGACAGCTTCCCGATGTATGTACTGTTCATTGACCTGGATCCTGCGCAAATAGATATTAATGTGCATCCCACCAAGCAGGAGATCAAGTTTGAAGATGAAAAGATCATTTATGCATTTGTGCAGGCTGCTGTAAAGCATGCGCTGGCGCAATTTAGTATAATGCCTACGCTTAACTTTGATCTTGATCCCGGTATCCAGCAGTTGGATGCAGTGTCCAAACCTTTTACCGATGAAAAGAAAGTGCATGCCGAAGCATCATCACTCTACAATACCTTCACTCAAAAGAACCAGGCGCATTTAATAGAAAGTAAAAGTGAATTAAAACACTGGAAAGATTTTTTCCCTGCCAAAGAACAGCCGGGCGGATCGTCCCGGAAAGATACTCTTCCGGATAAATTTGAGTATGAACAAAGCTCTATCGGTACCGGGACGCATGCGGGGCAAAAATTACAATTGCTGGAGAACGCCGATCTGTTGCAATTGCATACTACCTGGCTGGTTGCTTCTACCAACCAGGGTTTTATACTGATCCACCAGCAGGCGGCGCACGAAAGGATCTTATATGAAAGATATGTTACAGCCGCCAAAGGCAGGCCCATTGCCACGCAACGGAGCTTGTTCCCGTTAACCGTAGCGCTTGCCGCACCCGATGCCGTGCTGCTCCAGGATCTTTTGCCCGACCTTAAAATGCTGGGATATGAAATAGAGCTTTTCGGAAAAGATACTTTTGTGGTGCAGGGCACACCTGCCGATGTGGAACAGGGGAATGAAAAAACAGCTATTGAGCAAATGCTGGAGCAATACAAGCATTTTAACAGCGATGTAAAATTCTCAAAACGCGAAAAGCTTATCCGCAGCATTGCCTGGCAGCATGCGGTAAAGCCCGGCCGCACACTGGCGCAAAAAGAAATGAAAGCACTGGCAGATGAGTTGTTTGCCTGTGCGCAACCTAATATTACGCCTTCCGGCGATCCCACCTATATCGCGTTTAAAAAAGATTACCTGGAACGGATGTTTGGGAGATAATTTGAAAATGTGAGAGAGGCTCGGGTTACAGGGTGCAGATTACAAGGGAATCGTCCTCTGCAATCAGAACCTTCAACATGGAACCTGAACCTTGCACCCCCCTGTAACCTGTACCCTGTAACTTATAAACATCACGCTTCCCTTCTTCTGAACCACCGGTAAAACGGGATGCCCAATAATATCAGCGTTAGTCCAATTCCTGCTTCACGGGGGCGTTCTATAAGGGTATTGCCTACGAGTAAAACACAAAAAACAATGAACAATGCCGGAACAACAGGGTAGCCCCATACTTTATAAGGCCTCGGTGCATCGGGCATCTTTTTTCTTAAAATAAAAACGCCTAAGGTGGTAGCGCCATAGTATATAAAAGCAGCGAAAATAAGCATGTCCGTAAGCTGGTCAAATGTGCCCGATAATACGAGCAAACATGCCCATACGCCCTGGAACCACAATGCATTACCGGGAACTTTTGCAGCATTCAGCCTGGCTACTTTTGAAAAGAATACCTTTTCTTTTGCCATGGCATAATAAGTACGGGCATTGCTGAGAATGGTGGCATGCGTGCAGCCAAGGGTGGTTACCAGGATCAATAACGATATGAGGAACACGCCTGAGGTTCCGGCAAAGACCTTTACAGCTTCCACCGCTGCAATAGTGTTGCTGGATGCATGTACTTGTTCCATGCCCGGTACAGGCAAAACAGACAGGTAAGTCATGTTAACGAGGAAATACAATGTGATCACAAGCAACAGGCCGATCGTGATGCTCAGCGGCACATTGCGGTGAGGGTTTTTGATTTCACCCCCCAGCATGCCTACGGAGTTCCATCCTTCATATGCCCAGAAGGCAGCCAGCATAGCCGTGAATACCCCGCTCATGGTTACAGGTGCAGCGTTGGTAGTTTCTAAGTGAAAAACAGAAGGCATGTTGGCTTCAGAGCTGCTCAATCCCAGCACAACAATAAGCCCTATCCCCGCCAAAACAAGCAGCATCAATGCCGTGCTTAAACCTGCGCCTGTTTTGAGCCCCGTAGTATTGATTAACGTAAGCACAAGGATCAGCACAATGGCTGCGAGCTTAACATTAAAGCCGGCAAAGGGATAAAATACACCTGCTATATTGATATCGGCCCATGATGCCAGCAATGGCGGGAGATGTACAATGCTGTGGAGCGATTGCGCAAAAACATAGGCAATGCTTGCCACGGCGGCTGTTTTAATAGCGGCAAAATTTGACCATCCGTAAAGAAAGGAAAAGAACCGCCCGTATATTTTTTTATAGTACGCATATTCTCCGCCGGTATCGGCCAGCATGCTGGCAATTTCGGCATTGCAGAGCGCACCCATAAGTGTAATAATACCCCCGAGCAGCCAGCAGATCAGCACCCACCCGGGTGAATGCAGTTCGGCAGCCATAGGCGCTACCTTTTTATATACGCCCGAACCGATAATATTGCCCATTACCACTATAATGGCTAAACGAAGTCCGAGCGTGCGGTTCAGTTGTGAAGGAATGCTCATAAGCTGATTTTGAAATAATAAAGCGGTTAAAATACAAATAAACACGGGAAGTGAATGAATTTAGGGATAAGAATTTTAAGGGGCTTATCCGGCAGGTGCATAAGGTACTTAGTGTAAAGCTGTAATGTGCTGCAAATGGTTAAGGTCGAAAAATTTAAAATGTTTCCCGCTGAATTTTATAAAACCGGCCCTTTGCAGCCCTGTAAGCATCCTGGATACCTGTTCTTTTGTGGTGCCGGCAAGATCAGCCAGGTCCTGCCGCTCAAGGTGAACACGGATACCATTGCTGCCGGGTTCATACCGGTATAGCTTAGCAATGTGCAATAAGGCCGCTGCCACCCTTTCTTTAACGGGGAGATGTGTAAGGCGCACGGCATGCAATTCAACCTGATGCATTTCGTTGAGCAGTGATCCCATTATGCCGCTGTGAAGCGCCGGGCTCTTTTCAATCAACTGATCATAAAACGCAGTACTGATCCGGCATACATATAAATCCTCAACGGCTTCTGCCGATAGGGGTTGTTCATTTGTACTGTCATGTATGCGGTGCCCGAGAATTGATCCTGCGCCGGCCAGGCGAAGGACCAGCGGCCGACCGTTTTTGCCATTCACTTCTATTTTGGCTATACCCGACCTGATAAAATAAATGCCTTCTCCGCGTTGTCCTTCAATAAGCAAACGTTCTCCTCTTTGAAAATGAAGATATTTTTTATTGTCAGACAGTGTTTCCAGGATATCGCCGGGGCAGTTGCGGAGTACAGAACAGGCTCTGACACGGCAGGTATTGCATCTTGGATTGGGTTGGGCCATAGTTGTTTAAAACAGGAAATGCCGGAAATAATGAATGCAGGATCTGTAGCCGGCGTTCCTCTATCAAAGTTTCTCACTATAGGGGATTAAAAAACTGACCCCGGCGGTTAAACCTGCTGATTTTTATCATATAAAAAAGATATACCACCAAGCCCAAAGTCCCGATCTTCAGGTTTATTTTTTTCGTGGATTACAGCGTCAATTTACATGTGTGCGCCGGTTAAGGTGCAAGACAATAGGCAGTATGCTTTTTAAATATGCGAAAACGCAGCTAATGGTACTTTTTGCATCGGAGGTGAAAAACATACACGAAGGAGAGCGCTTAGTTTTGCAGCGATTTTTACACCTGATTTCTTTGGTAGCATGAATATACAAACCAAACCATTGATCTATTCCTGTTCAGGTTGTTCCAGTGCAGCGCAGATGGCCAATTATATTGCCGTTACCGCCGACAGGTCGGGAGATGCGGAAATGTCGTGTATTGTGGGCGTGGGGGGCAAAGTGAAAAAGTTGGTAAAGACTGCTTTGTCGAACAGGAAAATTGTTGTGCTTGATGGTTGTCCTTTGTCATGCGCAAAAGCATGCCTCGCCAATCATGGTATTGAACCTGCGGTGCACATTGAGCTTTCCGGGCTGGGAGTAAAAAAAATACAACATGGAGATTTTGATCCTGAGCAGGCACAGCAAATACTGGCATCAGTGCGGGAAACATTGCAGAAAATGTAGTGCCGCATCATTTCTTTTTATCGCTTACCGGCTTCCGTTATTATTGTGTTGCGGTAAATCGTGTACAGAGCATTAATGTGCAGGATTAACATTTTTGCGATGCACCGGGCGGCTTTATTTGCTATATTTGCCGTTGGTGAAAAAATTATTCTACATATTGTCATTTAAACTGACGGGTATGCCTGATCTGACCGGCAAGCCGCTTTATGCCCGCCTGAGAATGTACTTCTTTTCCAATTTCAAAGACTTCAGTGCGCTGACCCCGGCCCAATAAAATTCAGGCCCGGGGTATTCAATTTTTAGCAATGGGTGTTATTCCGGTAAGACCCGGTCTTACCGTTGACTTGTTCAAAGTCAGGCTGTACCGATATTGCGGCAGGGCTTCATTTATGCGGTAATGAACTGTTGATGGCCGGCTTATGCACGAGCCGGTAAAGAGGCCGGACTATATACTTGTCATGAATTTATTTAATCACTACATCAATAATTATTATCATGAAAAAAGCAGAGAAAGCAATGCTTCTAAAAGAAGATGCAGATGTGTTAAAGAAATTGCTGGAAGCTGATACGGAGCTCCCGGGCGCCAATGCCGTAAGAGAAAAGCTGCAACATGCAGAAATTGTAAGTCATGCCGATTTTGACTACGAGGTTGCGCGGCTTAATTCTTTATTGCTTTTGCGTGATAAAGCCGGGAGGAGAAATTTTCAGTATCGTTTGGCCGTACCTGAGGCCGGCGCCGCGGTTGTTAATACAGATAATGTATTCAGGCCGCTGGGCGCCGCTTTACTCGGTATGAGAAAGGGGCAGGAGCTAAAATGGAATACCAGCAAGGGTGTACGGTATTTCTTTATCATTAATGTAGTTACTCCCGCAGAGGCATTTTATTGAGCTGCATACACATAAAAAGCTTAATGTATACTGCTTTGGGTATGCAGGCAGGGAACGAAGAGCCGGATGGGTCTTCGTTCCTTTATATTTCGCACAAACATCTGTTATTGCCTTGACGGTATTCCCGTTATGTCCGTGGATCTATAAGTGTGAAGCATTTTCTTTTTCGTGGGTTCGGTTACTTTTACATTTTTGAATGAAGCCGTATGCAGGTCGTCGGCAACTATGGCTGTCCTGTAATCTTTTTTCCGGCAGACTAATACAAGATTGTTGACGTGGATGTTTTTTGCATGGCGGATATATAAGCCCCATGCAGGCAGTTCACCAAACATGGAAAATTCGGGGTATGCGGTTGTTTTTTCCGGAACATTGTCTAACTCGTCCAACGCCACTTTAGCAAAAAAGGGGTTACCGCCTCCGGGATATTTTATTTCAATATTCGTTAAGCTGACATTGGAGATCATTGCATCGGGCATACCTGTTATTGAGGCCGGGGATATATTCCTTGGCATATCTTCGGTGGGGCCTTCGTATTCATATCCTGCATCGGGTTTGGTTGCTGCAATTTCAACATATACGTTTGAAATGCGTATGTTTTCCATTCTTCCTTTTTTGCCTGGTATCCTTTCGCCGATACGCAAAAAGATGGCATTGCCGGTGTTAAAGGCCTGCAGGCTGTCTACTTCAACATCTTCTATACAGGCGCCATCTACTGCCGCCAGCGTTATGGCAGAGCGGTAAGTGTCAAATACTTTATTGTTAAGTATCCTTATTTTGCTGAAGCCTCCCCTGCTGGCCGTGCCGAACTTAATGCCGTTGGCACTGGAGCGCACCGTGCAGTTTTGTATGAGTATATTTTTGCATGAACTGCCGGCGTCGTGCGACTTAAGACAAATGCCGTCATCGCTGGCATCTATATAAGAATTGGTAATGGTTACGCCATCGCAATCAACAATGTCAATGCCGTCATTGTTCCAGTAAGCTTTGCTGTCCACGTAAATACTATCCAGCGTGAGGTTCCTGCACTGGTCGTAAGTTTGAACCCAGCTTGCTGCATTGCGCAGGGTGATTCTCCGGATCAGAATATTTTCGCAGGCGCGGAAATTGATGAGCATGGGCCTGCTTTCTGCTTCGGGGCGGTCGTACCGGAAGCCATCCTTTAAAATGCCTTTGTGGATCAGCTCCACTACATTCCTGGCCACATATCTTCCCCGGCCTTCAATGATGCCTTTTCCGGTAATGCCGATGTTTTGCTCATTGTATGCAAAAACGAGAGCGGTAAATATTTTCCTGTCGTAATCCAGGGGATTGAGCGAGCCGAGCAGTACTGCGCCTTCTTCTAACTGTATGGTAACGTTCGATTTGAGGTGTACAGACCCGGTAAGATACCTGCCCACATAAAACACCAGCCTGCCGCCTCCGTTCTTATTTATATAATCAATGGCGTATTGAATGGAGCGGGTGTTGAGTGTTACGCCGTCGGAATAAATGCCGAATAATGAAGCCGGATAATCTTTGGCAAACAGCGGCATTGCCAAAAAAAAGAAAGCTGCAGTAAGGAGGTATTTTTTGATAATCATTGCAAGTAAATGGATTTTGCGGTATGAATGTAAAAGTTAAAGAACAATTGGTTGGAGTTAAAAATAAATAAAGAAGTAATTGAAAAGCCATCGGTCAAATAATTTTATAGTACTGCGAGGTTTCCATGATAAAAAATAGAAGCTTCCAGGGTAAATATGAAGCGGCATCGCTCTTGTGCAATTTCCTTACCGGATGGCATCTCGTTTTCCGTTGTGATTCCTTTCAATAGGTCCCATCTCAACAACAAGCCTCCGCGGCAAATTATTCTGTAGCTTAGATCTTTTACAACCTGCTTCAGACTCATGCTCATATCAGTAGCGTTGTGAATTGCTTTCAAATTATTCTGTAGCTTAGATCTTTTACAACGCTGGGAGACACAACAGAATATCAATTAAGGTTGTGATTTGCTTTCAAATTATTCTGTAGCTTAGATCTTTTACAACGTGCTACGTGGAACCATGCAAACGCAGATAGTTGTGATTTGCTTTCAAATTATTCTGTAGCTTAGATCTTTTACAACCTTTCAAAGCTTCTGTGCCTTTATCAGTAAGTTGTGATTTGCTTTCAAATTATTCTGTAGCTTAGATCTTTTACAACTGATACATACTTTTCCCAGAATTCGAGCTTGTTGTGATTTGCTTTCAAATTATTCTGTAGCTTAGATCTTTTACAACTCATCAAATATTCTAACCGCTTCAGATACCGTTGTGATTTGCTTTCAAATTATTCTGTAGCTTAGATCTTTTACAACCATAATTGTTGCTTTTTACTGCCTTCAGCTGTTGTGATTTGCTTTCAAATTATTCTGTAGCTTAGATCTTTTACAACTTTCACCCCGGAAGCCCGGGGCTACATGAAGTTGTGATTTGCTTTCAAATTATTCTGTAGCTTAGATCTTTTACAACGCTGTTCAATGAACGACGAAAAGTAACGAGTTGTGAATTGCTTTCAAATTATTCTGTAGCTTAGATCTTTTACAACTTGAATTGGAACCATCGTAGGTTGATGCCCGTTGTGAATTGCTTTCAAATTATTCTGTAGCTTAGATCTTTTACAACTTTGATGAGCCTATATAAACCAGGTGTGATGTTGTGAATTGCTTTCAAATTATTCTGTAGCTTAGATCTTTTACAACCTACGAAGAAAGTTTTATGTGGCAATGTGGGTTGTGAATTGCTTTCAAATTATTCTGTAGCTTAGATCTTTTACAACAAACTGTATGCAAAGCGTTTAGAGCTTTAGGTTGTGAATTGCTTTCAAATTATTCTGTAGCTTAGATCTTTTACAACGTAATCGAAATTCATCGAAAACGGATCCGTGTTGTGAATTGCTTTCAAATTATTCTGTAGCTTAGATCTTTTACAACTTCATTAGTGCTGCGATCTTTGATGATGTAGTTGTGAATTGCTTTCAAATTATTCTGTAGCTTAGATCTTTTACAACACTCTGAACCATCCTCCCATATATCTATGCGTTGTGAATTGCTTTCAAATTATTCTGTAGCTTAGATCTTTTACAACAAGCACCGCCCACCAATGCAGTATATTGCCGTTGTGAATTGCTTTCAAATTATTCTGTAGCTTAGATCTTTTACAACTGGAAATTATATATAGCATTTTACAACTAGTTGTGAATTGCTTTCAAATTATTCTGTAGCTTAGATCTTTTACAACTTTTTTCTTTTGTAAAATGCACTACTACCTGTTGTGAATTGCTTTCAAATTATTCTGTAGCTTAGATCTTTTACAACGGTTTGATAATAATTTTATTTTAATCAGCCGTTGTGAATTGCTTTCAAATTATTCTGTAGCTTAGATCTTTTACAACGATCCTCACCTGTACCCCAATCATTACTGCGTTGTGAATTGCTTTCAAATTATTCTGTAGCTTAGATCTTTTACAACACCCGGTTCCGGGGAAACAGCAGGGGCAGGGTTGTGAATTGCTTTCAAATTATTCTGTAGCTTAGATCTTTTACAACATTAAATCAGGCAAATATCCGCGTGAACAGTTGTGAATTGCTTTCAAATTATTCTGTAGCTTAGATCTTTTACAACGCTTTATTCGATGCTAAAGCAGAAGCAGGAGGTTGTGAATTGCTTTCAAATTATTCTGTAGCTTAGATCTTTTACAACCCTTTAGGATGGGAGAGCACCCAAAGGACTGTTGTGAATTGCTTTCAAATTATTCTGTAGCTTAGATCTTTTACAACTGTTGACGGAAGTGGTTCAACATCATTTAGTTGTGAATTGCTTTCAAATTATTCTGTAGCTTAGATCTTTTACAACTCAAGGCAAACCGTTTTAAAGCTGTTGCCCTGTTGTGAATTGCTTTCAAATTATTCTGTAGCTTAGATCTTTTACAACAGAAATAGGAGATTGTGCGTGGTATATAGTGTTGTGAATTGCTTTCAAATTATTCTGTAGCTTAGATCTTTTACAACGCCGGAAAAAAATTCAAAGCCTGCATGTCCGTTGTGAATTGCTTTCAAATTATTCTGTAGCTTAGATCTTTTACAACCCCGGGTCGGCTTTTTTGCTGGCTGCGGCGTGTTGTGAATTGCTTTCAAATTATTCTGTAGCTTAGATCTTTTACAACTTCAAAATGGGTAGTAAAGAAGTTTGAGTGGTTGTGAATTGCTTTCAAATTATTCTGTAGCTTAGATCTTTTACAACCATCAGGCTTACACAGGTAGACCCTACAGAGTTGTGAATTGCTTTCAAATTATTCTGTAGCTTAGATCTTTTACAACATTCCAGTCTGATAAGTTCGGTTAACTGCGGTTGTGAATTGCTTTCAAATTATTCTGTAGCTTAGATCTTTTACAACCAGTTGCAATCATCTTGCACGTATTGGCGGGTTGTGAATTGCTTTCAAATTATTCTGTAGCTTAGATCTTTTACAACACATGGCGCAACGGAGGTCTTCAGACCTCAGGTTGTGAATTGCTTTCAAATTATTCTGTAGCTTAGATCTTTTACAACTGTTCATTCAAAGCTGCCGCCATAAAAACAGTTGTGAATTGCTTTCAAATTATTCTGTAGCTTAGATCTTTTACAACCAAAGAGGATTAATAATGTGATGAGCATACGTTGTGAATTGCTTTCAAATTATTCTGTAGCTTAGATCTTTTACAACGCAAACGAAGTGATTTAGATAATTCATTAAGTTGTGAATTGCTTTCAAATTATTCTGTAGCTTAGATCTTTTACAACGCAAACGAAGTGATTTAGATAATTCATTAAGTTGTGAATTGCTTTCAAATTATTCTGTAGCTTAGATCTTTTACAACAGCCGGTTGTAATGTCGTTCATATTCGCAGGTTGTGAATTGCTTTCAAATTATTCTGTAGCTTAGATCTTTTACAACATCACTTC
>NZ_DAOMOZ010000045.1:0-26765 GCF_035444585.1 Agriterribacter sp. | reverse complement strand
GGAAGTACGGTTGGTTTTAAAGCTGTTCCTGTTGGCTATTACCACCACTTCGTTCAGTTCCCTGTTGGATAATGCCAACTGAAAAGATACGGTGGTTGCCTTACCACTCTCAACGGTTATTTCCTGCTCTGCATCTTCATATCCAACAAGGCTTACGGCAAGTATATAGCTGCCCGGCTGAATATTTTTAATTTCAAACTCACCGTTATTATCGGCAACCGCATTCTTCACCGTGTTTTTTATGAGTATGGTTACTCCTTCGGCAGGTTTGTTATCTGCTGTGGTAACTTTTCCTTTGATATAACCGGTGACGGGCTGCGCCGAAATTCCTGTTAACATTGTTAACATGGCAACGATAAGTGTCTTCGTTTTCTTCATGTAGTTTTACTTTTTTTCTTTGTTTGTTTGAGATAAAAACAGGGCGTTGTCTGAAAAGTCTTCCATTATCGAGTTAAAGAAGCAGCAACACCCTTTAGTACAAGCGTTTCCTATCAATACAAGCCCTTGTGCTATTTATTCAATAGTGAAACAAAGCAAAAGTATATGCAGGAGAAAAATAGTAGGCTACCCGATCGGGAAATTGAGTTGCGCAATGAGGAATTTGCAGGACAATAAAAGACAATCGGCCGGGATATCAGGCATATCGCCTGCTAATTGCCGTTATCAAGAAGGGCATAGGCGAAAGCCGCTAATGCCGCTACTGAGTGTGAGATGAAAGGAGAAAGTGAGACGGTGTTTGTTTCGCAAAGCCTTCTCACCTTACCAAAAATATACGAGATATCAGTGCCGTTCCGGTCATACGCGCGGTCTGACCCTCCTTTCGTCGGGTACCGACTGCTTTATTTTTTCGCAGCTACGGGCGTCTCGTTTTCAACCCAGAATTTTTCCAGTACGGACTTCACTGTAGTCTCTACATTTTTATCTTTCAGCTTACCCGTGCTATACTCTTTTGCCAGCGCAAATAAATGTTCGTGCAGCACTTTGTCATCAACAGCGCTTTTTAAGGTAACAGTGTTATGACCAGATAAATATTGTTCCCATGCCTGGCGCACTTTCGTCCAGTAGGGCTTTGTTTTTTCCCAGTAAGCCCTGCCGGCATCACACTCCTTGTCATCTACGCGCACATAGGTGTTTTTCCCTTTCTCTTCCACCAGGAGCTGGTCAACGCCATCTTTGCGGATGATCTTTTCATTGTCCTGCTCATGCACATATCCGTTGCCGGTGAGTACAAGCCGGTTTGTTCTTTTAAGGATATTGTAGTCGTTGCGTACTGAATATTCTCTTCTTGGAAGCGGTGCATCTGTTGTGTTCTGCCAAAAGGTTTTACCATCAAGGGTTACCCATTTGGCCGCACCCTGGTAACGGGGTGCATCGCTCACTTCCCATACCGACTGTGTCCACCTGCCTTTTACCTGGTCTTCCGGAAGGCGCTCTTTTTCCCATACATTATTGCCTTTGAATGTCCAGATCACCGGGTTTTCATAGGTCCAGTCTTCCCGCCAGTGCTTAACGATCATTCCCTCCGAAACGATCAGCAGGTGCTGCATAACAATTTTATTATCGCTTACTTCAATCGGGAAGGTAAGCTCCGTTCCGCCGTTCAGTCCTTCACGCTTGTGAAACTTATACTCCTCGTCGGGCGAAAAAGTTTCGGCATATTTAAACTCTACATTAAAGCATCCGCAGAGACTGTCTATGTATTTTTTTGCGTCGGCGGATTGCGCCTGAACCAGTACAACCAGCATTAAGCCAATAGCTGTTCCAATAATTTTTTTATCCATTTTTACAATTTAATGACAAAGCAACATGATTCGCCCGAATAAGATTTACAGAATGCGGAAAGTGATTTACGCAAAAAGGAAAACCATTCCTTTTTGGGGAATGGTTTTCATATAACATTTTATACTCTTATTATTTTATTCACCGCTTTTTACCAAAGCATATTCAAATGCGGGGTGGCCTCTTTCTCCATCTTTGGTTAAGGCCGTAAACCTGAGCTTATAATAATTGTTATCCCCATCTTTAATAATATAATATATGTCGTCGTAAACATAAGGTGCTGAAGTGGGTCCGCCACCGGCACGCCAGCCTGAACCAATCGATAATTGAGAAGCGCTGAGCGTGAGCGCTGCAATATCTGCTTCTGCAAATGCATCATAGGCTTTGGCTGAAGTTTCCACCTCCGCTACCTCCACGTTCCTGTTCTGTATCACAAAGTCCTGGAAGGCATATGGTACTTCACCACCGCCAAAATCAGTTACATTGGAAAAATAGGTCCAGGCAATGTCCCATTTTGTTTTTTGAGGCTCTACTTCAACAGCGCCTGTTTCAAAAGAAGCATAGTTAAAGAAATAGTCTGTGTTTTTAGGGATATCAACAGAAGTAAAGGAAGTAGCGTCAATATCGGCATGCTGCAGGGTGTAGCCGCCGCTCCCGTTGCGGATGATCCTTATCTTTTTCCAGCCCCTGTCGGGTGTGGGAGAGCCAACTCCTTTTCCCCTGTTAACGATATATACCTTATTATCAGAGGCCGTAGCGGAAACTTCGGCTATGGCTGTTTTAGTCAGATCGCCATCGGGATAATCAATATAGGCAAGCGCATCGGTGCTTGGTGCAAACTGGTTAAAAATCACATCCTCCGAAAAACCGGTCGTGTCTTCAGCAGTTACATCGTTCAGATCGCTCTTGTCAATTTGCTTTGCCATCATGGCGGTAGAGGAATTGAGGATCACGCGCCATTCGTCGCCGCTGTAAAAGCCCAGGTCCCATTTGGTGCGCTGAACGGCCGTTTGGCTGTTGGCGCTCAGGTCAAAAAACACCTTATTGCCATAAGTGGCGCCGCCGCCATCGCCTGTAATATCTGATCCGGCAGATATGATCTCGGCGAACTGCAGGGTAAATACATTGGTGGTGCCAATGATCACCGGCGTGGCGGAAGACTCAATTTTAAACACGATCTGCTCATCACCATCAAGTAAAACACCCGGTGCTTTGGCGAGGGTAAAGCTTCCTTCGCTGCTTCCGCTGGGAACGGTTAACGACAGCGTTCCGGAAGCAGCCGCCGGGGTGGTAGTGAAATCGGTGGTATATGCAACACCTGTTGGCGTAAGGCTTATGGTAATGGCAATATCCCTGTCGGTTGCCCTGGTTAATTTTAATTTCACTGTTATATCCGGGGCAGTTGCTGCCAGTCCCTGGTTACCAGATTCAAACTGTACCAGGTTATCGGGCAATGGCGCGTCTTTTTTACGGCATCCCGCTGCCAGAACAAGTAAGGCGAGGGAAAATATAAATCCTGTCCGTAGGGTTTGTTTAAACATGCTGTTTGAGTTTATATGATTGATATAATTAATTTTTATTCCAGTTAAAGGCAAGTCCCAGGAACCAGGAGCGGCCGTAAGCAATAGACGAAACGGCGCTCGACGCATGCGCACCGGTATTGCCGGCAGTGCTGCTCACCCGGGTTACATCAAAGAGGTTGCGTACACCGGCATTTAAGGTGAGCAGGCTGAACAGTTTTTTGTTGAGGGTGATATCTGCCCAGTGGTAGCCCCCGGTCTGCATCAGGCGTACTTCATCCTTTCCGTTTACGGTAGCCAGTTGGTAATAGGGCAGCCTGCCGGTGAATTTGTAAAAGAGATTCACATTCATCCCGATCTTCGGAAAAGCATAACCGGCAACTGCATTGGTTTCCAGCGACCACTTGAATGAAGCAAGGGAAGGGTCATTGGCCTTATACTGGTTGTACCGGCCCGTATAGGAAAAGCCCAGCGAAGCATTGAGGTTTTTGTGTACCAGGCTCCCATTCAGCGTGGCGCCCCGTGTTTTGTATTTATCAATATTGCTGTAAGTGGTAATGCGTGTATCGGCAGCGCTTTGCACATAGCCGATCATATTGCTCACATTATTATAAAAGCCGCTCAGTGAAGTGCTCAGCCGCAGCGATTCTTTTTGAATAGCAGTAAAGGATAAGGATCCTGTAAAGCTGTTGGAATATTCCGCCTGCAGTTCCGTATTGCCTATGATGTCATGGCTGCCGTCGTGAAAGTCGAAGTACAGCTCGCGGATGGATGGAGAACGGAACCCCCTGGCATAAGCTGCCCTGAGGTCAAGCTTTTCCGTTAAGCCCAATTTTACATTCAGCGACGGGATGGCCGGCGGCGCGTCGTACACGGAATTGCTCACAAAACGCAGACCTGGCCGGATGTTTAGCCTCTTTACGGGCGTGATCTCCGATGTAATAAAAAACGCGTAATCGTTGATTTGCTGCTTACCTGTTTTTATCCTTTCCCCATCGCCGTTCTCTATATTGACATCCACACCGGGCTGAAACGATACAACAGGCGACATCCTGTACAGCACGGTTCCGCGGAAAGTGAAGCCATTGAAGGCAGACAAACTGTGAGCGCCCGGGGCAGTAGCTACCCGCACGTCTCCATCAGGGTAATACAAGGTGGAATACACCTGCCTGGTGAAATGGGTATAAGACGCAATGGCGTTTGCAGATAATTTTGGATTAAAGGTATAGGATGCCTGTAATTGCTGCATCAGCCTGTCTGTAATATATTCCTGGTCGAGCGCCGGCTGGCTGCCGGTGATATTAGCCGGGTTGGTAATGATCTCATCCAGCCCGTCGAACCTGTAATATACATTGAGCTTTGCCTTACGGTAGCCAATCATGCCGTTGCCAACGATCTGGTCTTTTTTATGCCACAGCAATTCTCTTCCCACAGCAGAATCTTTCCAGCCGCCAAATAAATTGCGGCCGATGCCACCGCTAACATACCAGTTTTTATAAGTTGCCGAGCCGCCCACATACTGGTTGTGTATGCCCTGCTGTAAGCCATATTCTTTTCCTACGGTTTCCTCATGCAGCCTGGCATTTACAGTGAACTTTTCCTTTTTTGGTTTTTGAGTGATGATATTGATAACGCCTGCCAGCGCATCGGCTCCATAGATCACCGACATGGGCCCTTCAATGATCTCGATCCGTTCAATGGAATTTATCTCCAACTGGTTGATATTGATCTCGTTGGAAGTTCCCTGCCGGCCAATTACGGGCACACCGTCAATTAATATTTTTACATTCTGCCCTGAAAGTCCCAGCATCTTAATATCTGAACCGCCTGTGGCGGGATCCTGTGAGAACCGGATGTTCAACTGGTTGCTGAGCACATCCTGCAATTTGGAAGCTGCCTGTTTTTGTATCTGGTCTTTTGAAATTATCCTTACCTGGTAAACGGAATTCTTTACAGATTGCGGTTTATATTGCCCGGTTACCACTATTTCCGCCAGTTCTTTTGCAGTCATTGTATCTTCCTGCGCAAATACTGTATTAGCCAATAGCACAATTCCGGTAATAAAGTATAACTTTCTCATAATAAATAACTGCTGCTGCAAAATCCTGTTTCAAAAGATGGTATATCAAAGGCCCGATACCATATTCCGGGCTGAACAAGGGTATTCCACATTCCTGCAAATGTGTAACAGAAATACCATTTGGCTTTACGCAGAAGGGAAAACAATTTTCGAAAGCAGGAAACTGACAGTAGTGTGACAAATGGGGCGGGTTTAGTTGTGCTGCTTCGTATATCGGGTATAAAAAAGGCTTCCTGGAAAGGAAGCCAATTGCGTCTTAGACGCAAACATGAGAAAACTAAGTTTAAATACGGCCGCTATTGTTCTTTTAATATAGTTGGACTTTCCGAATGCGCTCCGGTACTGAAATTTCATTTAAAATGAGCCCCTGTGGAAGTGGGCCACCCCGGCAAATTCCGCGTATCGTTGCACGAAACGACAGAGGCTGTAGTGAATACCGGCTTTTCCCGGACTATATGTTTTGAGCTAAAATGATCGAACTACAGGAATCCATACCTGTCATTCGGCAACCACGCGATATATTTCATCTGCATGGTGAGTGCCGGCAAACAGTGCACGAATTTGGTCCACATAATCCTGTTTTTTAAACCGTTCAATAATAAGCGGCCGCACAGCTTCACGAGTGTCTTTTCGAAGAGAATCCCGATAGCTGCTTTATCTACGGGTTCAAAAATAGTATCACTGCCCCTCCTTTTCCTTGTACTTTTCCCGTAAAACATTGGATTTTTTGCGCATTGCAGGTTGTACAGACCCTTGCGGAAGGCAATGAGCGGTATTTGGGTTTTGAGCTGCTCTTCCGGTAGATTACTGTACTACCCGCTTCAGGTCAATAGTAGTAGTAATGTTTTGTTTGCCGTCTCTGTCATATCGTTTACCCACCTGGTGCCATTTACCGTTTTGCATCGTTACGGTATATTCGCTTTGTATAGCGGCAGGCTTATCGGGATACATTATGGTTACTGTAAACGAATTTGGACTAACAGAGGTTACTTTGCCTGTTTGGGTGAATGTCTGCCCTGATTGATTTTTACTAATGTCCATGTAAGAAACGGTATTGGTACCATAATCAGGTATAAAATATTCATGCTCTGCCGGTGGGGCATACGATATATTGTTGCGGGTAAAAATTCCGTTTGAAATTTGCTCCAGCCCGCCGGGTGTTTCTCTCAGGTCAAATTTAACCGAATTTAATACTCCTCCATCTGAAGGTTCCCTGGTAGCTTTTCCATCCAGCTCCCATTTGCCCACAAAAGATTTTATATTATTCATGATATCCATCATTTCATAACCGGCATTGTTCAGCAGGGTGAAATTGAGGATTTTCCATGCACCATTGTGTTTTACCAGGGTGCGCATTTCTGTATTGGGTGTTTTGTCTCCCTCTTTAAAAGAAATAGCAGCCATGTTGCCATTGATATAAATATGGTAGTCGGTTTTATTAAGGAAAGGTTCAATTTCGGCTTCACTCCTTACATCAAGACTCTGGATATCACTTTTGTATGCTGCTGTAATGGCATTCCAGCCAAGCAGTTGATCATAACCACTGGCGCCTGCTCTGAGAACGCTGGCAGCTGTATCGTGGAGCCAGCATGCTGCCCATCCGTTATAATCTTTATGGAAGAAAGTGGAGGTTTCCTGCTGCAATACTTTTTTGATAGCGGTTTCGTCATTCTTATTATTCTGCGCTGTTGCAGAACAACTGAGCAGGAGCAGGAAAGCTGCGGTAATCGCAGATTGAAAAGGTTTCATTTTAAAATATTTTAAGTTCTAAGTAATTATGATTGTGTAAGTTAGAACCGCCCCTAAGCCGGAAACTTATACTTTTGAAACAAAACATTGGATTTTTCGTGCATTGTGGTTTGGATGGGTCGTTGCGGAAGATAATGAGCGGGTATTTTAGCCTTTGGGCGGAGGATCTTTTTCTGTCGTGACGCTCGACGGGGGAAATCCAAAATAGCTTTTAAAAACGCGTGAAAAATAAGCAGGTTCGCTAAAACCGGTTTCATAGGCGATCTCTGCAATAGTAGCCTGGTCGTTTTTCAGTAATTCCATTGCCCGCTGCATGCGCACAGAGCGGATAAATGCACCTGCAGACTGGTTAATGATGGCTTTTAATTTACGGTTTATCTGTGAGGGGCTCATAGCGAACTCCCTGCCCAACTGCTCTACAGAAAACTTTTCATCCCCAATATGCTTTTCCACTGTACTGAGGAGCCCCTGCATAAACCGGCTGTCCTGCGACGTAACCGTTATTTCAGCCGGCTTTACTACCAGCCTGCCGCTGAATTTTTTCCGTAATTTATTACGCAGCTCAATCAGGTTACGCACTCTTATTAACAGTTCCTTTGAATTAAAAGGTTTGATAAGATAGGCATCTGCACCGGTCTCCAGCCCGGTTATTTTATCTGTATCTTCTGCGCGGGCAGTAAGTAATATAACCGGGATGTGGCTGGTGATAATATCATTTTTTAATAAAGTGCATAATTCAAATCCATCTGCTACAGGCATCATCACGTCGCTGATCACCAGGTTCGGCATATGTTCTTTGGCAGTTTCAAATCCTTCCTGTCCGTTTTTGGCTTCTATTACCGTATAGTTTTCCATCAATTTGCCACAGATATAGCTCCGCACATCCTGCTGGTCTTCCACCACAAGAATTGCCGGTCTGCTATTATCTGTTACTTTTTCGTGGTTTGTATCATCGCGTTTTGCATCAGGCCATACGGAATTCTGATTTGAGGACGTGTTACCCGGGGCGCCGGCAGCAATCATTTTTTTATTAAAAGCGAAATAACAGCTGAAGGTGGTACCTTTATTTACATCGCTCACAACGGTTATGCTGCCGTTGTGCAGCGCTACCAGTTCCTTTACGAGCGCAAGACCGATCCCTGTTCCCTCATATATTTTTTTGTTGGAGCTGCCGGCCTGGTAAAACCGATCAAAAATGAACGGGAGCGCTTCTGCAGGTATGCCGGTTCCGCTGTCTTCTATTTTCAGTTCCAGCAAGTTTTTGCCCGCCAGTGAAATACTTACAATAATACTGCCTCCTTCCCCCGTAAATTTAAAAGCGTTGGAAAGAAGGTTATAGAGGATCTTTTCAAAAATATATTCGTCAAAATAAAATGCCAGCGTTTTATCCCTTAGCGCATTTTTTAAGCGGGGGTCCACTTCCGTCTCCAATAAAATATTTTTATGGTGTGCCATTGAAGAAAAAGAATGCACAATTTGTTTTACAAAAGGAATGATATCCTCACGATTGGTATTCACCGGGTAACTCCTCACATCAAGTTTAGACAGGTCTAAAAGCTGGTTGATCAGTTGCAAAAGGCGTTTTGAATTGCGGTGGATATACTGCAGAGGCTCCCTGAATTTTTGTGTGTTCTTATCCTGGAGCATATCTTCAATAGGCCCTATGATGAGTGTAAGCGGTGTTCTGAATTCGTGAGAAATATTAGCAAAAAAGCGTGATTTGAGATGGTCAAGCGATGACTGCAGGGCTAATTTTTTCCGGAGGTTGGAAAACCGCAGGAAAAGTACCCATGTAAAAATGATCATCATCCATAAATAACAAAGTATCAGGATAAAAAATGCAATGCTGTTAAATCCCGACTCATAGCCGGCAATATCCTGCGCTCCGAGCCTTGCATAGTACAGCCCGTTAATAACCGCCAATGCATAAGCGGTTGCCTGCAAAAAAAGAATAGGTATGAGCGCCACAAGCAGTAGCCTCACCATCCTGTCTTTATTGCGTACATACAGCAAAAGAATAAGTAAAAGTGAAATGCCATTTATCAGCTTGATAGTGTTTTCGGAAAAATGAGCAATATTTGACAGGTTGACCTGAAAAAGGGCTGATGAAACGCCTGAAAATAAAAGAACAAGCACCTGGAGAACACTAAAACTCAAAAGGTATTTATCCCATAAGGGAAAGTGCTGAAATGTTTTTAAAAAGTAGCGTACAAACTGGATGAGAAAGAAACTGGAACAACTATTAAAAATAATATACAGGTACAATAATAATTGTGGGTTTTCTTTTAGAAAAGCATCATTTAAGCTGCACAACGCCAAAATGCAAAAGGATACCAGGAACAGGCTGAAATAAAGAAATTCTTTTTCACGGACTATTATGAAAAAATAAACGTTGATAATGATAGACAGGATAAACATCCCCAATAAAAAGGCATCCTGTATAGCCGTCAAATAATGCGATTCATTATCCACATAATTGTGCCGAACCAGGTTTTCTGCAAAGCTGAAAACAACCTGCATCGAGTCTGGCTGAACATCTGCATAGTTCCAGTAAATCCTTTTATATAGCGTAACGGTATCGCCGGGCGGGATGTGAAGCGTAAATGCCGGAATCCTTTTCAGCCCATCGCGGCGGCTCCAGGGCACACCTCTCCCTGTGATGTAGTGCCGCCATTCGCCATCATGAATTTTAGTAAACAGGTCTGCACGAAAAGAGTGTTCGGGCAAAGCAATTTCTATTTCTTTCGCCATGTTACCGGCAACCCGGAAACGCTGCCAGTAAACACGGCTTTTATAGCTCACCTTTTTATCATTGCGTTGAAAAAGAGAGGAAGCTGTTACCTCTGCAAGCTGCATTTTTTCTCCTGGATCGGCCATTACCTGCCAGTTGGTATCCGGTAATAAGCGGTATACAGCAGTGTCCGCACTGATTATATAAACAGGCGGTAAAGTAAGCTGCCCCTTTGCTGCTATGAACAGCAATAAACAAAAAACGGAAAAAACAACGCTTCTTTTTTTAAAAATTGCTATCGCAATCATTGTAAGTAAGTAAAACTTTCTGGGTGCACAGTTTTGATAACTCCGGCAGCTTATTGCCGATCTTGTTGGAACCCGCAAGTGTTCTCAGCAAAACGTATTCAAGGGAACAGGATGGTTAAAAGTATAACTTTTAATTCTGAAACAAAGCAGTGAGATTAAAAATGTGAAGCCATCCCGGCAGGATCTGCCGCTTCAGCAGTTATACATCCGAAATACGGGAATACTGCCTGCAGAGAAGAACCATACGGGCTGTCGTTAGCAATTACTCACCTGGTTGCAGATACCTGATCGCTGATATCTTTTTTATACCCGTATGCACAATGCCTGCACCCGCTCTGGCAGCAGTAGCCTCTTAATATATGGTATAGCGCTGTAAATACCAGGTTATCATTTTCCTTATAATAATGCAATCCTTCAATCAGCATTTCCTTCTGAACCGGAAATTGATAACCTTTTGCTGTTTTAATGTCGCGGTTGAGCTTTTCGAGGCAACTTTTGCATAAGCAATCGAAGCTTGTGCGCAACAAAAAATCCTGTGTAGCTTCGCTCAGCTCAATGGTATTACACTGGCAGTTTGCAATGTCGCCGGATCTGCAGGTAAACCGGCTGTTACATTTGGGACAATATTTTTCTTCGTGCTTTTCCATTATTTAATTGATGATACAGGGCTGTCCGGAAAGTAATATTTTGCCACAAAGCCACCAAGCAGTCACCAAGAAAATAAAGCCTGAAGATCAGGATATTGTGCTGTTGAGTCCCCGGCGCCATAATCTTTCCGGACCAGCCCTTTTCAGACAGTTTCACTAAAACTATAAAACACTTTCACGTACAGACAACCGCAGTGTTGCGGCAGCTTCCACCATCGCCTGGAGCGCCTTTTTGGTTTCTTCCCAATGCCTCGTTTTTAACCCGCAATCGGGGTTTACCCAAAGCTGCTGAGCGGGTATAACAGCCATTGCTTTTTCCACCAATGCGATCATTTCTTCTTTTGAAGGGACCCGGGGCGAATGGATATCATAAACCCCCGGGCCGATATCATTGGGATACTTATAATCAGAAAAAGCATGTAGCAATTCCATTTGAGAACGTGAGCATTCGATTGTGATCACATCGGCATCCATCTCTGCAATGTTTTGAATGATGTCGTTAAATTCGGAATAGCACATATGGGTATGGATCTGCGTTTCATCCTTCACCCCGCCTGCCGCAATGCGGAACGCACGAACTGCCCATTGCAGATACTGTTGCCAGCTTTCTTTCCGCAATGGCAATCCTTCCCGGATGGCAGGCTCATCAATCTGTATGATTTTTATTCCTGCTTTTTCCAGGTCGGTAACTTCATCGCGAATGGCCAATGCAATTTGTGTGCAGGTTTCGCTCCGCGGCTGGTCGTTGCGTACAAAGCTCCATTGCAAAATGGTGACCGGCCCCGTAAGCATTCCTTTTACCCATCTGCCGGTAAGGGATTGCGCATAAGCCGTCCATTTCAGCGTCATGGGTGCCGGGCGGCTCACATCCCCATATATAACGGGCGGTTTAACGCAGCGGCTGCCATAGCTTTGTACCCACCCGTTTTTGGTAAATACAAAGCCATCTAACTGTTCGCCAAAATATTCTACCATATCATTGCGCTCAAATTCACCATGCACCAGCACGTCTATGCCGGCTTCTTCCTGCCAGCGGATAGCATCCGTTGTTTCCTGTGCAATTAATTTATTATACTGCTCTTGTGTAAGCGCACCGTTTTTAAGCCCGGCTCTCCAGCTCCGCACCCCGGCTGTTTGCGGAAATGAACCTATAGTAGTAGTTGGAAACATGGGTAGCTGCAACACATGCTGTTGTTTCATTTTCCGTACGGCGAAAATATTTTTACGCCGGTCATCTTTTGCGCCAATGCCGGCAACACGATGCTTTACCTCCGGGTTGTGAATGAGCGATGATGTGCTGCGGCTTATACCGGCGCTTATATTCTCCTGTAATTTAATCTCCGCATCTGCCGTGTCTTCACCGTTTGCCAGTTGTTTGAGCGTAACCACTTCCTGTGTTTTTTGCTTCGCGAAAGCAAGCCACTGCTTTATTTGAGGCGTTAAGACCTGCTCATCGGTTTCCATATCCAGGTCGCAGGGCGAATGCAGCAGGGAGCACGATGGTGCTATCCAGATCCTTTCCGGCCCGATCTTTTCAACCGCTTTATGGATCAATGCAAGCGACTGCTGAAAGTTATTTTTCCAGACATTCCGGCCATCTACCACGCCTAAAGAAAGCCGGGTTTTTGTTTTTACAAAATCAGTTGCCAGGATATCATCCAACTGCAGCGGGCAGCGTACCAGGTCGAGATGTATGGTTTGTACGGGCAGGTTCAGCGCTGTTTGCAGGTTCTGCCCGTAACAATCAAAGTAGCTTGCCAGGATAATGTGCAGGTTGGGAAGCCTGCGTTTTATTTCATTGTAGGTTTGTATAAACACTTCCCGCTCTTTTCCGGAAAGATCAAGGGAAAGGCAGGGTTCATCCAATTGCACATAATACGCGTTGCCTTCATCTAATTGTTTTAATACTGCTATGTAAACAGGCAGTAAACGGCCGATAAGCTCAAGCCTGTGAAATCCTTCTTCTTTTTCTTTGCCCAACAACAAATACGATACAGGGCCTAACAATACCGGTTTTGCATTAAATCCCGCCTGCTTTGCTTCTCTGAATTCACTGAGCGTTTTGTTGCAGTACTGGCTGAATTGCTGGTTGGCCGTAAACTCCGGTACAATGTAATGGTAATTGGTATCAAACCACTTTGTCATTTCCATGGCCGTAATGTCAAAGCCATCCCGCTGGTAGCCCCTTGCCATGGCAAAAAGCAGGTCAATATCCGGCAATTGCTTCTCTTCCATCAGCGTATGATACCTTTCCGGGATAGCGCCCACCATCAGGCTGGTATCCAGCACCTGGTCGTAAAAAGAAAAATCATTACAGGGAATCAGGTCTATGCCTGCGTTTTTTTGCAGTTGCCAGTTTTGCAGGCGAATGGCTTTGCCTGTTTGCAGCAGTTGCTGTACGGGCAGCTTCCCGGCCCAGTATTGTTCGGAAGCTTTTTTAAGTTCACGCCGGCTGCCTATCCTCGGGTAGCCTAAGTTGTGCGTTTGCATGTTTGTTGCTTTTTAATTGATAAAAGATCAGTTAAAAGCTCTTGCCAAACTTCCAGTGCTTTGTAAAATAAAAGAGAAGTAGTAATGCACATTATCAATAGGCAATAAATTACCCGGATAAATTGAATGTACACCAACTGACTGCCGCTTCATTCCGCGAAAGCATTGTCAATTCGATAAAGGCAGGTCTCCTGGCTTGTAACATTTTTACCGTCCTTCCCATGGCGACAAGCGCCACAGTGGATACCCGTGGGTAAAAATCTTTTTGTTACTTACAGTTGCGGGACAGCTTGTGATTTGCACACAATTCCCTATTAATCCCGCCGATAGCGGGAACCTTTTTCGTTTGATGAAGAAATTGAGTAAAGAACTTATGAAACGCAAACGTACATGAAATTTTTCATTCATAAAACCTGCCCGTTGCGGCAGGACAAATGAATGATCAGCCTTCATGCCCTTTTTATTCCCCGCTTACGGGTAATCTTGACATCACTACTCTTTCTGCCAGCTCGGTACCCGCCTGCACAAGCGGGTTGAACAGGGTATTAACACCGGCGGCTTTCAACAGGGCGGCCTGCTCATCCGATTCCGTTACCGCACTGACCGCTCCCACAAACCCTCTTTTACGGAGCGTTTCAATGATATTGAGCTTGGCTGATGCTTCGCGTATGGCAACTACCACACCCTGTAATTCATCTATATTGAGGTTTTTCCAGAGCGTTTTGCTGCTGGCATCGCCGTACAGTATCCTCCGTTTCTGGTTACGGTGTTTTTCCAGTACTCCGGGGTCGGTATCAAAGCCCACTACTTTTTTGCCGCTTTTAGACAGGTAGTCGTAAGCAGCCGTTCCTGTTCTGCCCATGCCCACCACGATGAAGTTGGCAATACCTATGGAATTGGGCTCGGCATCGCTGCGCGCTTTTTTCCTTTCGAACCGCTCTAAAAATGCCTGCAGCCGGTGAAAAATAGCATTGGCTCTTTTGTTGACAGGCGCTCCCACCAGGAACGACAATGCCACCGTGGTGGCCAGGGTAAGAAGCAGCGACCCGGGCAATAGTCCGGCACTGATGGCAACAGTGCCTGTAATGAGCGCAAATTCGCTGAAACTGGCTAATGACGTGGATGTAAGAAAAGCGGTACGCGCCCTGAGCCGGAACCTGGTGAGGATCGTAAAAAAGATGACTACTCTTACCGGCAGGAACAGTACGAGCGCCGAAGCGTATACCAGGTCCTGCCAAACCGGGGTTCCCGTAAGCCCGATCTTCAGGAAGAAACCGACAAGAAAGGCTTCGCGAAGCCCCCATAGCTTTTCCGTCATTTCATTCGATTTTTCTTCTCCGGCATGGAGCACGCCAAAACAAAAGGCGCCCAGCTCTGCGCTCAGGTGCAGCCACTCAAAAAGGAAGGCTCCTGCTAATGCCATGAATATGCCGTACAGCATGAGCACCTCCTCATCTTTAACAGACCGGAGCAGCCATACCAGGGCCGGCTTAAGCAGGGGTAGCAACAGCAAGCTGAATGCCCAGGGCGAAGGCGCTTTGAGTCCGGTAAATGCCATGATCCCGATGAGGATTATGTCTTCCATAACAAGAATACCTATTGCCAGCCTGCCATGGTAGGATTCCAGCTCTCCCTTGGACTCCAGCCCCTTGGCTGCTATAACGGTACTGGCTACCCCGAATAAAATGGCCAGCAGCGTGATCTGCGATGCGTGGAGCGCTGATGATATCCCTATAACAAAAAAGAGCCCCGAAAGCATGATAACGCTCACCACTATCTGCAGTAAACCCGATACGGCAACCTCGGGCTGAAGAAAATTCTTTAAGCGGATCTTCAGCCCCAGCGTGAACAACAGGAGTATGACGCCGATATGCGACAGTTGATCCAGGGCAGGCGTGCTGCCGTAATGAAATGCGGCAAGAATAAATCCGCCTGCCAGGTAGCCCAGCAACGGGGGAAGCCCAAGCTTTAAAAAAATATAACCCAGAATAAAAGCAACAGTGATAAAAAGGATCGCTTCCATAGCAATTGATTTTCCTGACCCGGCAGGCGATTTACCATTGAAGGACTGTAAAAAAATAGTATCTTCATCAGCCTGTACCCCTGGTCATTTATTGAAACAAAATACCGATAACTTTTTAATGCATCCACAAAAAACAAAAATATGAAAGCTATTCCCGTATGGTTATTCCTGCTTTTCTCCACACCCGTTTTTGCACAGTTAACAGTAAGGGAGCAATTTGAAAAGATCAACACAAAAGAGGAGGCGCAAAAATTCATTGATGCCAACCCGGCACTCAAGCCAACTTTGCTTTACCTTACTCTCGGAAAGGATACTACGCGTATTGACCAGCGCCTGCTGAAGCAGAATAAAGGGGATATTTTTTCGGTAGGCTATGTTACATACAAGGTGCTGGACGGTACAGAAACGATCAACTACCGGGCAAACTATATTTTTCTTGATGGTTTTTCGGTATCTCCCGCTGAAGCCGACAGCCTTAAAAAAATTATCCTGCAAAAACACTCTGAAGGCGTTTCTTTTGAAGATCTTTCCGACCAGTATACCATGGACGGGAACACTACCCGCGGCGATACGGGCTGGTTTTTTGGAGAGCTCACGATGCCTAAAGAATTCCAGGACGCGGTAAGCAAACATAAAAAAGGAGACATATTTTTTGTGGATGTGCCCGAACGGCAATGGCATTATATTGTAAAAAAAACCTATGATGACCAGGTAAAGAAAGAAATAACCGTACTGCGGGCAAACGGAAGATAAGGCTGCAATAATGTACCTGGCGCGGGTGCGGCTGCTGCTTGCCCGGATGAATTCGTTTCGAAGGGGAGGAGAGGGGGATGGGTGAAAGGGTGAAGGGAGAAGGGTGAAGGGTGAAGGGAGAAGAGAAACGTGAGAAGTGAGAAAGGTAACATTACACGTTCATTTTATTGAACCCATATTTCATCTATAAAGAACCAGCAGGGATGCCCTACGCCGTAATGCCAGTGGGGACAGGTTTTTACAGCGGTGATATCAATTTTAATGTAACGGGCTTTTACCGGCTTGCTGCCTGTATGGCTGAGGTCAACAAACTTTACTTTGGGATCCCTGTCTTCAGGATTGTCAACGGATTTCAGCATCGTGTAATCGGTACCGTTAGATGAAACGGAATAAGTGACATTCGACGGCGCCAGGATCCATGCACCCAACTGGTGCAGGAAATCGGTATGGATGCCGGTGAATTCCTTTTCACTGCCCAGGTCAAGCGACAATGCAGCATCTGTACCCAGCCAGCCTACCCATCCTTCAGCAAATGTCATACCTCCATACAGTCCATCAGTGAGCTCAGCACCTATGGTAGCATATTTTTCACCGGGCGGTGTTGAAAAGCTGATCCCGGCAACCGGGATGGTTTGCCTGCCCGAAGGCATATACCTTGTTCTGTACAATGCACAATAATCAAGCGGACTGTTCCCTCTTTCATTGAGCGTGGGAACAGAAAACAATTTTACCCTTTCTTCAAAAAGATCCAGCTTGCGGCTGATATCATTTACCTGCATGTTTTTATTGGTGCGGGCAATGTCGAGCTCCGAATATTGCAACGGTAAACGGGTGCGCCACACCCTTTTCAGCAAAACGGGATCTGCTGCAACGGCTTTTTCCGCACGGTCGAACAGATCGTTGTACCTGCGCATCAGGGATGGCTTCAGCATGCCGTCTTTGTGCGATACCGGCGAATCGTAGATCCATAGCCGCTTGCCGCTGCCCAGCAATGCACCTTCCATCAGCTTTATATACTGGTATAAATGAGGCGCTGCAGCACCATAGTATCCGTGGAGGAAAGTTTGCACAAGCGAATCTTCATCCTGGTTCACGTTCCACATCAGCTTCGATACCAGCCATGTTCTCAGCTCGGCAAAATCACCGCCACGGCTGCCGGCTATCTGCGAAAAATGCATAGACACGTTGTTCTTGCGGAACAAGCGCATATTTTCTCCCAGTATATGAAAGTTGGGGAATGGCACGAGGTAATTGTCAAAGTTGATGCCATAGTCCCACACAAATATATTTTCCGATATGGCGCTCCAGCCTTCCAGCGCTGCTGCAAATTCGCGGCCCGAAGCATTTTCCTTTAACGTAACCTCCCTGTCGCAATCAATGCTGCACAACATTACATTTACGTTTTTTGCCGGCTTTACATGTTGGGGCGGCTTCATGGAATACAGATAGGCGAGCGTTGAAATTTCTTTATCCGGAAAACGTTCAGCCAGCTTGTTCATAAAATGTATGAGGCTGCCCGAATGAGCGCCTTCATGGTCATCAACCGCTTTGCATTTATCACACTGGCAAAAAGTATAGTTGCCATCGTTCTGGCTCACGGAAACCATGTGCTTACCGGGATTGGCTTTAAAAACAGAATCGAGTCTTTGGGCTACAATTTCCAGCACCTCGGGGTTCGACAGGCACCACTGGCTGGCTTTGCCCGGATGGCGGCTGCCGTTGAAATAAGAATAGTATTCGGGGTGCGTTTTGCCATATACTGCCGATGGCAGGAAGAAATCGAAAGTGTGCACCCACAGGTTGCCTGCAAAGAACTCCCGGGGCGTTTTCAGGCGCATCCAGTTGCGGTAAACCGAATCGGTTGCCATGGCATAATGCTGGCTTTGCCGGTACCGGAAGGATGGTATTTCCGAAAAGCTAACCGCCGGTACCTGCAGGGTGGAGGCAGGAGTTAAGCTGTATTCATTTTCACCCCAGTACGAAACGCCGCAATAGCGTTCGAGCAGGCTTACTATAGCATATACGGATCCCTTCCCGCCGCCTGTAACCACCTGCAGCACATGATCGTTGTGCACGATGCGGAAGCCGTCTTGCGTAAGATCGTTTTTTGGAACATCTTTATTGAACCCGGCATTGCCGATAACAATGTCATTCGTTTTAATTTGATTGGTTGTTTGGACCGGCAGTTTGGCTTTGGTAATTCTTTCCACAAAATCCTGCAGCAGGCGTGCAGCCCGGGCGTCAGTGCTGTCGCCGGATGTAAGTACAATCCTGCCCGCAGGCTTACCATTTTTAACCAGCATCACCTGTGCCGGCAGCACAGCATGAAAGCAGAACAGCAGTAACAGCAGGCTGATAGAATATTTCATGATAAAATAAATGAGCCGGAAATTAATAATTAATTCTCGTGTAAATACCGGCAGCAGTTTCCAATATTTAAAGTTATGCCTTACTTCGTATGTCTGGCAACATACAAATTCTTGCGGCCGGATTTGGAATATTTTAAAACCCCTTCCTTCGCAAATCGCAGGAAAAGGCCCGAGATGCTTACCGGGTTTGCTTTTATATTGAATCTTTCGCGGAGCGCTGACCGGACCCGGTTCAAGCCTGGGGTGGTGTAAAATATCCTTGCTCTACCAGAATATTTACTCATGCACAGTTATCACCAGCCGGCTTATGAAGAACAATTATGGGAAAGATAAGATGGCAAGATGGTAAAATGGTAAGACGGTAAGATGGTAAGATGGTAAGATAGTAAGATGTGATGCGTAAAAGTTTTACAGTGCTCTTAGTATCCTACCATCCTGCAATTTTATGGTCTTACTTTCTCATGGTCACTTTCTTACGCCAAAACGGTGATTAATGACTATGGTAGATAAATAATCAGTCCAAAAAGATAATATACAATGGTGCGATCAACCCAATATCATCAACCCGGATATTAAGCGCTTGCGATTTGCCTTTTTTCGATGTCGTTTTCATTACAATGCGTTTTTTTAATTCAATACATCAATTATGCCACTACAACACATAAAAATGATGTAACAACAGACCTGGTAATATGAGCCAGTATCGCCATGCTCATTTTATATGTCAGCTACATTTCCTCCCTCCTCAATATCCAGCCCCTGTGATTGCCGGCTTCCACATACGCATACCGATGCCACACGCCATAAACGGTAAGGGGTGTACCGGTTGCTATCCCGGAGCGTACGGCACTGCCAGGCGATGGAGCGTCAAACAATGTATCTGAGCCCGGTTTCAGTTTTTGCTGCAATGGCTTTGCGGTGAGCTGATCGCTCTTAATATATCCCGTGGCGCCATCCGGCAATTCTACTTTAAACCAATCGGCCGCTCCAGCCAGCGTGATGGTCAGTGTTCCTTTTTCAAGCGTAACATAAGGAGCCGATGGTATCAGGCTCGACAGTAATCTTGCTTTTACGGTAGTACGCAATATTTTGCTTATCTGTGAAGTGTCTGCTTTAATATCGGGCGGCGAAGGCCGGTTGGCATTAACAAAAGGGAAAGGGTCTGTCGCTCCCGAAGATGCATAAATGCCAAAATGCAGGTGCGGTGGTGTGTTGCGTGCATTTCCCGTGTTTCCTATCAACCCCACAATATCCCCCGTTTCAATGTTTTGGCCTTCCTGAACCATTTGTGTGTCGAGATGCGCATAATACAGGCTGTAGTTTTTACCCCCGGGCCGCATAAACACAATTTTTCCGCCCAGGTTGTTGGTCCCTACACGTGTAACAATGCCATCTGCTGCTGCAACCGCAGGTGTTCTTTTAGGAGTGAAGATATCAATTCCCTCATGTTTCCTGCCTCCTGCATCACGACTGTCGCCCCAGAACCCGGAAGTTTTTGGATTGTCGGATGTGCGAACAGGAAAAGCCAGGGATGGCCCTGCTGTAATGGTAATGGTGTAGCTCACAGCATGCAATAGCTCGGGCTGTATCCTTACCAGGTATTTACCCTTATCTTTTATCTCTACTTCCCATCGGTATTCGAGGGAATCGGCAGCGTATAATAATTTCCGCGTTGTGTCTTCCATTTTCCACAGCTCAGAGAATATATGCCCGGTCACGGGCTGCTTTTCTATAACAAAGCTGATCTTTTCGCCTTCCTGCATACTAAAAGCATATCCTGCGGAACGTGGCGTTTCTGCAGGGAAGAAGCCGGTTTCTTTATAAGGGATAGCTATAGTTAACGGAGCCTTTAAGCCTTTTTGTGCAGCGTTTGCCCAGGCCTTGTAAAGTTCCGTTCCTGTTAATCCTGCATCCTGCAATGCCGACTGGTAGCGCTCATGGGGACTTTTGCGGCCGAATATTCCCTGCCTGGAGCTGTTGCATGCGTACAGGAAAAACAGGTAAAGTATAAAAGCGCATACAGAAGAATAGCTTTTCATGATGACACGGTTTGCTTATCAAAAGCAAAGAAGGGGCCAGGCAAGTTCCCGTAGAATAATAGCTGCCCGAACCGGCGGTGCCGGATGCGCCATTACAATGTGCCGCCGGGGAACTACACCCATATGAGTTTAAAAGATTGCATCCGTATTGGATTTCCCGGGAAATCTCCCGGATCAGTATATTAAAGAGATCCTTATGAAAGCAAGCTATTTATCGAGCGTCATCAACAATCTGAATCTGATTAAAATCATCATCTCTTATAATCACCGTCATCTCCCCAACTCCGGAACTGCATTAGTTTTGAAAATGGAGATACCGGGGAAAAGCCCTGTAAAGAGTCAGCCTTAAAATTCTTCTTGTGTAACACAGGTAACCGAATATCAGGTTTTATTGACGGAACTTTGCTTTCAACTCAAAAACAAACAACATGAGCTATTATTTTTCCAAAACAGCAGATGCTGATTTTGATACGGCTATTGAAAAAGTTACAGAAGAACTGAAGAAGGAAGGATTTGGCATACTCACCCAAATTGACGTGAAGGAAACTTTGAAAAAGAAGATAGACGTTGATTTTAAAAAATACCGTATCCTCGGAGCCTGCAATCCGCAGTTTGCTTATGAAGCATTGAAAACAGAAGATAAGATCGGGACCATGCTGCCCTGCAATATCATTGTACAGGAACATGAAAATGGGGAAGTGGAGGTTTCTGCGGTTGACCCTGTTTCCTCAATGATGGCTGTAAAAAATGAAGCGCTTGCTTCCGTGGCAATGCAGGTAAAGGAAAAGCTCAGCCGCGTGATCGCCAACTTATAATATGGCTAACCGGCGTTTTCACGGGAAAATTGGATCAAAGAAATAAATTTTGATTATGACACATGAAATAGATGTTCAATGGATGGGTAAAATGCAGTTCAATGCACTTGTGAACGGCCATACAATTGTAATGGATGGTCCCGAAAAAGTTGGCGGCGAAGACAACGGTACCATCCCCAAGCCCCTTGTGTTAACAGCTTTGGCCGGCTGCACCGGCATGGACGTTGCTGCAATTTTAAGAAAGTCCGATAAAAACCCGGATGAGTTTTATATGAAAGTAACCGGAGAGATCAGCAAGCGGGTGCCGATTGAGTATATCGGGGCACATATAATCTATGATTTTAAGGGCGCCGCAGAAAACAGGGAAGCTGCATTGAACGCCGTAACCGATTCGCAGGAAAAATATTGCGGAGTGAGCAGCATGCTTAAGAAAGCATTGCCTCTAACCTGGGAAGTTAAATATAACGGGGTACAAATATTTAATAACAAAAAGGAAAAAGTTTCAGAACTGAACTGATCCGGGCAGAAAAATGAGCACATTAAAAAATCTTCTATCTAAATACAGGCTCACTATTATTGGAATATTAGTCGGCGCTGCTGGCGGCTATCTCTATTACCATTTCATCGGCTGCAATTCCGGTACCTGTGCCATCACGTCAAAACCATTGAACAGCACTTTATATGGCGCTGTAATGGGCGGATTGCTGTTCAACATTTTTAAAAATGGAAAATAGCAATGATTAAAGTAAATGAAGTGGCATTTCACTTTGTAACGCGCTGAGATAAAAAAATTGTCTTTTCAGACGCTTCGTGATCCTGCCGGGAACTTCCCGCCATAGCGGAATAAACTTCCCGCCCTCACTTTTTGCTAACGCAAAAAAAGCGACACGCTGACCGCGTTTCGCTTTGGATCACTTCGTGAACCCTGTGGTACAAAACTCGAACCACTTTATAGCGGATTTAAGACTATTGAGTGAATTGTAAACATCTAAAACCATCGAGCTGGCGACTTTTTAATTTACTAACAATATTGCTGATTTAATAATGCTCTTGAGAGTTCGTTGTGATTTTATTAAATGCTGTCGTGACAATTCTATTAAACAATGTGTTGCACTATTATTTAATGCCAGTATCTCTTGAATCATTATAGTAAAATAGTGTTTCCTGACAATCTCCGCATTTCCGCTGTAGAGGCTATCTTCGATACAGGTTTTTATTGTAGAAGACTTCAAACAGCCCGGAATCTCCAACCTAGCTGCATCCGATTATTAGGAGAAGGTCATTAAAATATTCTTCGACATATCCTTGTGAGATTTTTTCCTGTTCCAACCTGTTTTTATCTATCAACTTTAATTGTTCAAAAAGTTTACGTTCCTCATCATTTAATAATGACAGCTGTTCAGATTTGTTGCGTGCCCCGGCAACCGAAAATTCCGAAAAATGCTCAAAAGTTTTATAATCCATCATTATACTTTGCGTATTCGGATAATAACTTCTTAGCTGGTGTAGTATTTGAAAACCATGCTCATCAATATCTCCCCAATAAAAAATATGTTTCTCTTTCAGCCAGGCAACGTTTTTTTACCATCAAGTCCTTTCTCAAGCTGATTCTCTTCATCAAGAATAATCTCTTTACTGTTTTCTTTTAAAATGTATTGATATGCTCCTACGAGGAAACCAGAACTCCCACTAATTACATCACAGATTTTGGTATCTTCATTATCAATATTTGGAGCAACCAGTTCACTCATCATTTGAATGATATGTTTGGGCGTTCTGAACTGCCCATTCTTACCTGCTTCGTTTGTTGCACGTAAGAGATATTCATATACATCACCCAATAAATCTTGGAAATGTTGATGCTGTTTTTCTTCTTCTTCCACTAAAGAAAAAATTTCATCAATTATCCTTACAGCTTCTTCTAGTAGAGAGGGAGTGTTTATACCAAATCGAGCATTTTTCATTTCAATTGCAAAAGGTTCATCTTCTTTAGATAAATCATTTTGGATAAATCTAAATACACCATCCATTTGGGATTTTAATTCAGTTCCTTCTAAGTTATGATAGCCACTCCATTTATACCCGTCTTCTACTTTGGGATGAAACTTCTCCAAACGCTTCATAAATATCAGGTAGGATATATTATCTATTGCCGTTATAGGGTTAGATAATCCTCCTGCCCAGAGCCTGTCCCAGAGAAGCTGTACTTTATTTTTTATTTCTTGTGATAACATAGTCTTGTTATATTTTTTCTAAAATTTCTTTTTTTACAAATTTGTACGCTTGATTTATATCGTATGCAATTCCACTTCTCAGCAATCCGTTCATATCTCCTGTGAAATCAGCATCTTCAATTTTCTTTCCCATATTTTCGAGAAATTCCTTTTGAGTAACATTATTATCCTCCTCTTTCATATAATGTTTGAAAGCTTCAATGACCTTTTCTACATTGACATCTGAATTATTCAAGGCATACCATAAATCGAATAAATCACGTCCCTTCTTGCGTTGGTATAAAGCTCGAAGTTTGGTTGCTAATAATTCATCCAATCCATAAGTAGGAACTAAAGCTTTTCCGTTATCCCATTCAGAATCTAGCTGAACAAGAATATCTTGTAAACCATATACAGAAAAGTGTTCTCTGGTATTGACCTCGATCTTTAGCTTCATCGGCACATCGTCTTCGGATAGAATGCTATACACAATCGCATTATTGTGTTCTTTTTGCTTGATACGAGGTTTTCCTAAAAACGAAAGCTGTTCCCGAATCCTGTCTATAATTGCTCCGAATGGTTCTGCTTTTACCTGCACCAAATCAATATCTTCCGAATACCTTGCAGCAGGGGCTAAAAACAATTTATGTAATGCCGTTCCTCCTCGAAAAGCCAATCGCTCTCTTATAAGATCATCACTAAACAAAGCGATCAATGACCGTTGAATGATCAAATCCTGCTCCACCTGGTAGTTTTCCTGCCAGGGAGCCTGCTTTCGCCATGCTGTTATATACGACTGTGGTATCATATATCTGTTTCTATTTCTACGTTAGGTACAATCTTCCATCTGTTACCCGTTACCATACTTTCAGGTTTCTTTCTTTGAGGACGTAATAAGATTGGGTAATGACCGACTGATTCAAGATAATTGTATAAGGCATCACTTAATGAATGGTCTTCCAAAACACATTCTAATAAATATCCCAGGCGCTGAACTACCGCCACTTCTTCATACTGTCTTGCTGTTTCCACTAATTGATCAGCCTGTATCATTTCTTTCAGTTCTTCTATCACAGTAGCCACCCGGTTAAATCCGCCTACTTCATTGTAATAATTGACTAAATCCAAAGCGGTTAATTCCGCTGACGAAATATTGATATATCCGGTATCTACTTTTTTCTTTATGACATCCTTTTTGTTCCATGATTTTTTGATGTAAAAATTAATGCCCACCTTATCATTTTTGATTGGCCTCAAAGCAATTCCTTCCGTAATGATGGAATAGTCTTGAGGCTGCTGATGAGCTGCTCCGTGATAAGCAGCGGCATTTAACAGACCTACATAGTAATCCCGGTTCAGGAACTTCATCAAATCATTTACGTATAGATTAGTAGGAATAATGCCCTTCGCTCTGTATTCTGGTGGAACAATCACATAAAAACCTCTGCGAACCATTACCACTGATTCCTGATTTTTTAGCCGTTGTAATGTTTTCTTCAGAGCATTTTCAGACACTCCTAATTCGCTATGCAACCCTTCGGTAGTAAAGCTATACTTACCGTTTGCCCTTTGTTCATCAATAAAGGAGTCTAAATATTTGTATTGCTCCGCCATTATTTTAGTAAACGATTGCGATATGGGTTTAATTTTAACCCCTTTTGCAAACATAAACTTATATTTTTATACTATCAAAACCAAGGATGTTGTTGATTATTTTATCATGTCCGTGTAAGCACAGATGAACAAAAAAGAAAGGGATATTCCTTACCTGAACAAGAAGAACGGTTACTGAAATATTGCAGGTACAACAATATCGAAGTCAAGGGGATTTACCGTGAAGACTTCTCTGCCAAGAATTTCAACAGACCCGAATGGAAAAAATTAATGGCATCCGTCGGGCAAAACAGATGGGCAGGTATCCGAGCAAAGCTCCCTTGGGTTTCATCAATCTAACAACAGTAGATGGCAAAAAAATCGTCGCTCTTAAGCAACCTGAGGCTGGTATTATAAGATGGGCCTTTCTCCAACTTGCCAAGAATATCCATACAATTGAGGCAGTCCGAAAGATGGCTGATAGTAAGGGATTGAAGTGTTCCCGTTCATATTTTTTTCGGCTTATACGCAATCCTGCCTACTGTGGTCTTATCCCAATAAAATCTGAATCAGAAGGACAATACATGGTAAAGGGAATCCACGAGCTATTGATTTCTGAAACACTGTTTTACGAGGTTCAACACATTATTAATACAAAGAGGAAAGTTACCGCTAAAACAGACGGCTTGAAAGCAACCTTTTTTCTAAGAGGGTTTTTGGTTTGTCCTCTTTGCGACCGAAAACTTAGCGGAAGTTTTTCCCGGGGCTCAACAAAAAGAAATCCTTACTACCATTGTCAAGGAAAATGCAAGACACGAGTCAATGTACTCTTTCTTAATGATTGCTATCAGCGTAAACTTCAGCAATTAGCACTTTCAAACGGGGCGATGGATTTATTCAAGTGTATTTTAGAAGACTGGAATACAGGCACACAAAAAGTAGCGTATATACAGAATCGAAATATGGTGATGAGAAAGCTAATTGAACAGGAATCAATTCTTTCCCAAGCCCGGAAATTATTTGTGACAGACATACTAAAATCCGATGACTATAGTGAGTTAAAAAAGGAATGTCTTGTCAATTCCCAATGCCTGAAAAGGGAATTGAACCATATCGATCTTAAATTAAAGGCCATTGACAAACAAAGCCAGTTGGGAGGTAGGTCGTTTGTAAACATTCTTCAAGGATTTTCAAGTTTGGACACAGCAGATAGAAAACATCTTGTCAACCTTATCCCACCGCTTAGGGTTGATTTCCAAACAGGGGATATCTCTTTGGGATTGAACAGTGGGCTATCAAAAATATTATCAACGAAACGACAAGCAAAATAGCAATGAGTATGAATTTTACCGATAAAAGGTTTCGGTTAAGCGAGCAATTACGATATTAGCAAAAAATGGTATTGAAGTCGATGATGACGAAGCAATCGTTATAGTAGACTTCCTTTATCTCATGGCAAAAAATTATAAGAAAGATGGGGAAAGAAAAACACCAAAACCCAAGAAGAAATCGAACTATAAATGACCAGACTATAACAGTTTGGGTCACAGATTTTTATTGACATAAAAAAAGGAGACAACTACTGTGTAGTGTCTCCTTAAGTGATCCCGCTGGGACTCGAACCCAGGGCCCATACATTAAAAGTGTATTGCTCTA
>NZ_DAOMOZ010000044.1:0-26850 GCF_035444585.1 Agriterribacter sp. | reverse complement strand
CAGTTGTACTATTGCTCATCACACATGCCCTTAATAACACTTACATCAGATATCGGACAAAAAGACTACCTGGCGGGGGCTATTAAAGGACAGTTGCTGCAAATGATCCCCGGATGCACACTGGTTGACATCAGCCATGAACTTACGCCATTCAATTATCCGCAGGCGGCTTATGTGTGTCGCAATACTGTTAAAAATTTCCCCGACTTTACTTTTCATATCGTGCTGGTAAATCTTTTTGAGAACAGGCATGAGCACCTGCTGCTGGCCTTTCACAACCGGCAGTATATTTTATGCGCCGATAACGGGCTGCTTACCATGATCACCGAAGGGAAACCCGAAATGGTGATCGGGTTGCCCACGGATGAACCGGTGGCCAAAAATGCCTTATACGTTACACGCCTGTTTGGCAAAAGCATACAGTCCATCGTAAAAGGAGAAAGCCTTCACAGTATCGGTATCCCGGACATACATATACTGGAAAAAAATCCTTTGCGGCCGATGCTTGGCGAAAACTGGATCGAAGGACAGATCATTTTTATAGACCATTTTGAAAACGTGGTGATCAATATTACGCGTGAATTTTTTGAAGAACAGCGAAAAGGGCGGCACTTTACCATTGCCTTTAAAAGAGATGAAGTGATTGAAAAAATCAGCGAAACCTATGCCGATGTGCCCGAGGGTGAAAAGCTGGCACTCTTTAATTCGGCAGGATATCTCGAAATTGCGATCAACAAAGGCAATGCCGCCGGGCTGCTGGGGCTGCAGGGATATTCTGAAAAGCAGTCGGCACATTTGCAGAACCGTTTGTTCTATCAAACCATACGCATATTTTTTGATTAGTACAGGAACCGGCGTCGTTATGCGTTGCCGGCCGCATGGTTTGCTTTTTTATAATTTTATACAATGAACGCTGAAACGGGCAAATACATCATCGTGGCGGGAATACTGGTCGTTGTTGCAGGTATTGTGATCTATTTTTTCCACGACAAGCTTCACTGGGTCGGCCGCCTGCCGGGAGACATCCGCATTGAAAAGGCAAATTTCCGCTTTTACTTCCCCCTTACAACCATGATCCTGCTTAGCACCGGGCTTTCGTTTCTTATATGGTTGCTCAGGAAATTATAAAGCCCTTACCTCCCTCGCCTAAACTCATAAAACCGCACCCGGTCAATTTCCATTTCAACGGGCAGGTCTTCTGCATATACTTTGCCAACCCAGCTACCGCCCAACTGCATATCCAGCAACAGGTAATACTTATACTTATCAAAAGGAAACTGTCCTTGTTTGGCTGTTTGAATACGGGGATAAGAAAACGTTCTCTTATTGTTTATGAAAAAAACCAGGCTATCGCGGTGCAGCTCCACAGCGTAATTGTTAAAGCCATTGGGGTTGATCACGCCGGTTGCGCCCTGTTTGGGCTCTTTCATCTTTAGTGTATATGTATAATGTGAATGTACGGTCTGGTAGGCAATTGAATCAGAATTCAATCTTTCCATAATATCTATCTCGCCGCCATCGGGCCATCCCATCCCCTGCGACAGGAGCCAGAAAGCCGGCCACGCGCCGCGTGCGCCATTCAGCTTTGCATATATTTCCAGCCGGCCAAAGCCAAAAGCCACCTTATCTTTTGTATATACGCCGCCTGTTAAATAACTGGCAGTATCGTTTGGAAGACTGTTGTTCACTATACCACGCAATATCAATTTGCCATCACGCATGGCATAGCAGCTGTCGAAATCACTCATATAATTTTGCCAGTCCGGCTTTCCCCGCGGTATCTTCGACCACCGGCTGGTATCAAAGCCATTCAACTGGTTGAAATTTTCCTCCCAGCTCAACCTCATTTTCTGTGTATGTTTCGTGCCGGCGCAGGAAGCCAGCAGTATCGCTGAAAAGAAAAGCGGGAATAAATGCTTATGCTTCATAAAACAAATATAGAATTAGCCATTTAAGTCCTGAAAACATTTATGCAATTATGATCCTGTTTGAACAATTATAACAAAGAAAACCGGCAGGCAAATTTGGGTCTTTGTGGACTATCAATCATTGCTTTAACTGTAATGCAGCAACAACAGGCATGTGATCCGACGCTTCTTTATTTTGCACTACCTGATGCGACAAAACATGAAAAGCAGCTTTGGGTCTGGATACAATAAAGTCTATCGCTCCTGTTTCATTACCTTCCCAAAAAGTAGAGGGGCATTTATAGCAGGTACGCGTAAAATCCGCGTCCAGGATACGGATCACTTCACTGCCTTCGGCTGCATTCAAATCGCCGGCAACAATAAAAGGCAAAGTAACTTCACCGGCTATGCGGCTGATCTCTTTTATCTGTAAAATCCTGCTTGTATTATTATATGCTTCCAGGTGCGTGCTGCCAAAACGCACAGATCTTCCATTGGGCAATGTAGCAGTTGCCGCAGCCAATACGCGGGGCTCTCCGCCTTTCTCTTCCGCCATGGGCAATGAATAAGTAATGGTGTCTGTTAAAGGATACCTGGATAAAATTAAAACCCCATACCCGCCACCGTCAAAATCCATTGCCTTCCCGAAATAATAAAACCCGAAGCCGGCTTTAGCAGCCAGTTGCTCCGCCTGGTTGATGTTCCCTGAACGCCCGGTATGCACATCCACTTCCTGTACCGCTGCTATGTCTGCACCCTGCTGCTTTATAACAGCGGCGATGGCATCCACATCAATAACATCGGGCTTCCCCGGCGGATTGCAATGATGCACGTTATATGTCATCACTTTTATGACGTCCCCGGATATGGTTCCTGATTGGATCTTACGGGAAGAACAGGATACGATCAGGAAAATAGCAGCTACGGATAATTGTACTAAAAATCTGCGCATATGATGATGTTGTAATTGCTCTGATATCTTTACGGTACGATCAATTCATCCACCAACTTACCTGCCGTATCAAAAATACGGAAACATGCCCCTTTTTCAGAGATGCCTGCTCTGATAAGGTTATTATTCGAGTTAACTATAACGGGAAATTTCATTGCGTCAGAGGATCTTTGTATCCTGTGGCGGTGTTCATGGGCAGCGATAAAAACAGTTACTCCTGCTTTATTTAAAATGGGCGCCCATTTCTTTTTGATCTCCTGGTTGCCATGCCATCCATCGGCAGGTGGTATATGGCAGATCACGATTTTATATTTCGATTCTTTAAAAGCATCTGTTTCCACAACCCGGGCCAGCCATTCTGCCTGTTCTGTCCGGTAATTATCCATATCAGTGATGCCGCTGTACTCAATATCGGAATCGGGCTTGTCTTCTCCGCCGTCTAATATTATGAAACAGGCATTTCCCCTCGTGAATGTATAGTACAAATGCCCGCCGATACCCGGAAAATATCGGGGGAATTCAGCAGCGAAAGGCCCACGTGTTTCATGATTCCCTCTTGCATAATACATAGGCGTTTCGCTTGCGAATAAAGCCGTTGCCGTGTCCATAAAGCCAGCAAATACCTGCGCCTCGCTCCTGGAGGCATTGATCATGTCGCCATTAAAAACAACAAAACCGGTCTTCGTTAAATCAACCTGGCTTAACAATTGTTTCAATACATCATTTCGTTCGTGAATATCATTAACGACCGCAAACTCAAACGGGCCCGGCTTCCCGGGGGTGGTGAACGTGAGCGGTTTTTTCCGGTATACGGCTGTTGCGGCTACATTACCGTAATGAACATATACAAATTCATGCTTCAAAACTTCCTGGCTGTACACCCGGTAACGATAACGGGTATCGGGCAACAAATTTTTTAAGTGTACCTGGTGAACAGTCCCAACATTTTTCAAGCCGTTGGAGGCGGAAAAAAATTTCGGCCGCTCTGATTGGTAAAAATGGCTTCCGTCATCCGGGGCCAACTCTACCCAGGCAGTAGCAGGCTTATTGGTTATCCATACTATGGACACGCCCGAATCGGTCATCGCCTGTAAATAGGGGCCATGTGAAATTTTGATCTGTTCCTGGGCATTGCCACGAAAGACACTCACCAAAAAAAGTAAGCAAAATGTTATCCCGATTGATGAAAGGTATTTTTGTAACTGCGTAGTTTTCATGTTCTCTTTGTTATCACATTAAAATTTGTAAAAATTAATCCATAGAAAACTATCTGTTAATATTTCTTAAGTCCTCTAATGATAATGCTGTCTTTTGTTGCGGGAGGCAGCATGTGTTTGTATTGGTATAACGCCCCTTCCCAGTCGCCATACATGGCATTGGGCAATACAATAAATTTAGCGCCGAACAGGGCAGCATTATCGCGGGTTGCAGCGTTCCGGATCTCTGCAGGCTGCTTGTCGAAAACCGCACTGAAATCACTGAGGTTATCGCCAAACAACATGATTATTTCATGTGTATCCGCCACCGTTTCCCTCCGCGGTTCCTTGCCCGAAGTGGTCGTTTTCATGGTGAGGTGGCTGCTAACCGCATCGGGGAAACCCCAGCGCTGAATGTCCTGTAAAGTAGCTTCCCGCTCCGCCTCAAGCCGGTTGGTAATATAAAATACATCCACGCCCCTGTTTTTCGCATACCTGAAAAAAGATAAAGCGCCAGGCACGGTATCGCAGTCCACTCTTTTTGTCCATTCCATCCATGAAGCATCTGAGTATTCTTCGTTTTTTAAAGCGATATGCACCTGGTAAGGGCTGTTGTCCAGTATGGTTTCATCAATATCGGTCACCAACGCTACAGGTTTGCTGTAGGATTGCTGCAATAAAATATCCAACTGCATTTTTGCCGCATTATATGCCTGGTAACACAAGGCTTTGTATTCGGAAGCTTTTTGCTGCCACACTGCTCCCCATAACGGGCCCTGTGTAACCAGCGAAGTGCTGCTGTGAGCAGAAGCCGCACGCTGTACCTTGCATGAAACTGCCGGGGCCAAAAGAAAAAATAAAAATATATACTTATATTTTGAAATATTATTCATGAATAAAAATTTCGAATTTCCGATGAAACAATATGATGGTAATCAGGTATCAGCAGTCAGGCATCAGTCTATCAGATACACTCACCACTGACTACTCACTATTCACTACTCACCACTCACCTCTCCTTCGGCATACGGTCTGACGCTCCTTAGGTCGCGTACCGGCCGCGTGCTACTTCCGCTCCACTACCCACCTGTTCAGCATATTGCCCGGCGTTTCTATAACCACTTTGTAAAAAGAGGAAGGCAGTTTGCTTACATCTATTATTGCTTCTTCCGTTGCCAGGGGCACTGTAGTCTGCAGGGTATACTGATCCTTTCCTCCTTCTTTAAAATGATTGGTTGTGCTCAGCCATATCTTTGCTTTTCCTTTCTTTTCAACCGCTTTCCATGTAACGCGCAGCTTATTGTTCAGCAGCGACATGTTGGCCGTGGTGGCGTACAGCTTCCCGGTCAAAGGCACCCCGTCAATTTCCATTAACTGCTCACGGGGTATTGAGATGTTTAAAAACTGAGCTATGGAAGGCATTATATCCACAATGCCGGGGTTGCCGGTTTTAAAATAAGTATTCAGCCCTTTGGCATTCGTTACGATCCAGGTGCTTCTTTCCCTGTCCGACTGGCCGCCATGCCCTTTTCCGTTATTTGCCATCCTTCCGTGATCGGTTGTAATATAGATCACCCAGTCTTCTTTAAAGTTTTTTTCGCGGTATTGTATCGCCTGCCACAGCCTTCCCATCTGGTCATCCATCATAGCTACCGCTTTATAAAACTGCTCACTGTCGCCATACATATGCCCCATATCATCTGTATATTCCAAATATACCCATGAAAGATCAGGCGCTTCCTTTTTAATATGATCCACAGCATTATTTACAACGGCCTCGTCTATGCGATGCATGAAGTCCCGGCCCTTATCGTGAGGATAATTGATCGTATCCAGCTCCAGTCCGTCGAAATGATGATCTAATTTAATATTTCCTGTAGCCGGTAAATTTTCTCCTATCAGTTTCGTACGGTTATCTTCCCAGCTCGAAAATACAGCTGTTTTTTTACCGGGATACTGCGATTCAAAGAAGCGGAAGATGGTATGGTAATTGTAATTGGGAGCAGCAATGTCATTATCCCAAACATTGTGCTTGTTCACCCATGTGCCGGTAAGCAGGCTGTTGTATCCCACGGCAGATATGGTAGGTGTTTCGGAATAGCCGCCTTTTTCTCCGCCCACATGCGCTTTTGTATAGCCGCCTACTTTGGCAATAGCATCAAGATGGGGCGTGTTTAATTTTTCTATCACGTCAGATGAAATGCCATCTACAATTACAAAAACGGCTTTTTTGTTTTGCTGTGCATACAAGCCGTGAAAACAAGAAAAAGCGGCTGCCAGCAATAACCAGAATTTCTTTTTTTGAAGATTCATTGCATAAAATTTTATTTCTTTATTGTAAATCTGCGTTACCGGTTTATTTTGACAAATATGGCAAATAATCATTAATTCTTACACATGATCAATAGAAATGTCATATACAATGACCGCCGGAGAATATTTATAATTATATTGAGCATGAACAGGGGTAACATGGCGGCACAATACTTACAGAGGGTTATGAGTTGATTTGCCTTAAAATTAAAAATCATACAAATGAATTTCAGGAAGCTGTTACCGGCTTTATTCCTTACGAATGCATTGCTGGCCACTGCGATAGCCCAGGAAAAAACGGCTTTTCAGACGGCGCATCACTGGATACCGGAGATTGATGTACGTTCCGATATCGCTATTGTATACGGGGTAAGCGAAAGAGGGAAAATGTCATTTGAAGAAAGAGTAAAATCGTGGCGCGACCGTGGGTATCAAACGCATTTCATGACGGGCATCGCCTGGGGGCAGTACGATGATTATTTTTTAGGCAGATGGGATGGAAAGGATCATCTTGGCGAAGGACAGCAAACGGTGAATGGTGACACGATATGGCATGGGCGGAACATCCCCTATGTTGTGCCCGTAGCATCGTTCATAGCATACATGAAGGAAAGAGTGATCAAAAGAGTGATTGATGCGGGTATCAGCTCCATTTACCTTGAAGAGCCGGAATTTTGGGCAAGGGCGGGCTACAGCGAAGTATTTAAAAAGGAATGGCAAAGTTATTATGGTTTTCCCTGGCGGCCGCAGCACGAATCGCCCGAAAATACTTACCTGTCCGGCAAGCTCAAGTATCATTTGTATTACCATGCCATTGACCAGGTTTCGGCATACGCGAAGGAATACGGTAAAACAAAAGGGATGGATGTAAAAGTGTATATACCCACGCATTCGCTGGTCAATTATTCATCATGGCAGATCGTAAGTCCTGAAGCCAGCCTTGCTTCATTGCCCGGTATTGACGGGTATATTGCACAGGTATGGACAGGCACATCAAGAGAACCAACTTATTTTAACGGGCTGGAAAAAGAGCGTGTTTTTGAAAATGCTTTCCTCGAATACGGGTCTATGGTTTCTATGACGGCGCCCACCAACCGTAAGCTTTTCTTCCTTACCGACCCTATTGAAGACTGGCCGCGCGACTGGGCCGATTACAAAAAAAATTACGAAGCCACATTTACCGCCCAGTTGCTGTACCCGATGGTAGCCAACTACGAAGTAATGCCATGGCCCGAAAGGATATATACACGACCCTATAAACTTGCCAGCAGCGATGAAAAGGTATTGATCCCTAAATATTATTCCACGCAGATGCAGGTGATGGTAAATGCGCTGAACAATATACAGGTAACGCACCATAAGATTACCGGTTCAGGCGGTATCGGCATATTGATGGGCAATTCACTGATGTTCCAGCGGTTCCCGGTGCACAACGGGTTTGAAGACCCGCAATTCTCCAATTTCTACGGTCAAACATTACCGTTGGTAAAGCGCGGCATACCCGTGCAAACCGTTCACATGGAAAACCTGGCGTATGCCGCCACCTTAAAGGATATAAAAGTGCTGGTGATGAGCTACTCCAATATGAAGCCCGTTTCGGCAGATGTGCACCGGCACCTGGCCGATTGGGTAAAGCAAGGTGGCGTGCTGGTTTACTGCGGGCGCGATGACGATCCTTATCAAGCAGTAATGGAATGGTGGAATACGGGCGGCAACAGGTATCCGGCGCCTTCCCGGCACCTGTTTGAGCTGTTGCAGGTAAAACCAACCGGTAACAACCAGGAAGCTGCCGTGGGCAAAGGCAAAGTATATGTCCTGCGGCAGAACCCCAAAGCCTTCGTAATAGCGGCTAACGGCGATGAAAACTACATGAATATAATAAAGAAAGCCTGGCAAACAGACGCGAAAGCAGGTGAGCTGCAGCTCAAAAACAACTTTTACCTGCAGCGCGGTCCCTATGACATTGTGTCTGTGATGGACGAAAGCATAAGCGAACAGCCATATACAGTGAACGGACTGCTGATAGACCTGTTTGATCCTGAGCTGCCGGTATTGCAAAAGAAGGTTGTACAACCGGGAAGCCAGGCTTTTTTGTATAACCTGTCAAGGATCAAAAACAAGAAGCAGCCGCAGGTGCTGGCATCTGCCTGCAGGGTGTACAATGAAAAGACCGGTGCAGGATCATATGCTTTTATTTGCAAAAGCCCGCTCAATACCATCAACCGCATGCGGATCCTGTTGCCGGCGGCTCCTGAAAAAACAAGTGTAACGGATGATAAAGGTGCGGCGCTCACCGGCATTAAAAAAGAATGGGATGCAGCTTCCCGCACCTTGCTCCTGGGCTTCAACAACAGCCCCGAAGGAATTAATGTGGAAATAAGCTGGTAGCAGAAGGAGCTGTCGGCAGTCAGCCATGAGTTGCAGGCGGTATTGCTGTTGGCAAAATGTTGTATTTTAAACTGTAAATAAACTTTCAAATCGTAACTATGGCGCAATCAGAAAGCAACAGGATTACAGCGCAATTTCTTTGAGGATGGAGCCTCTAACATGCGGTCTGACGCTCCTTTGTCGCGTACCGACCGCATACGAAAAAGGGCTATACGATGTCTCTGACTTCGTATTACAGTATGTTCTTCCGTGACTCTGTCCCCGCAAAATATCAATACCCGCCGGACGAGTCTCTGATCTCATACCCAATATGTTCTTTCGCGTATAGTAATTTTCCGTGTGCGTAGTAACGATTATTACAACGTGACAACTGCTGTCATTACACAATTATAGTATAAGGTTCTATTTTCTGAACGTGCAAACGGCCGTTACTTTGTGCAACAAATCCAATAGATCCTGTTTAATCCAAAACCCTGAAAACACCGAAGCCTTAACCCGAACCGTGCCCTGAAACCCCTGAACAACTCCCCTGACCCGGGAAATTCAATGCAATGTCCTAAAAACCAACAAAGACATTGATCAAAGCAACGACAGCCAACTGTTGTTGCTTTGTGCTTTTTGTACGAAGATTTAAAGCGAGCGCCTCCCAATGGCCGGTAATGATAATGATGCTTTTTCCGTACTTTTGCAGGCTAATTTGTAAATTATTATGAGCCGTAAAGGAAAAGTTCTGGTGGCAATGAGCGGCGGTATAGACAGTACTGTTACTGCGCTCATGCTCAATGATGAGGGCTATGAAGTGGTTGGCATTACCATGAAAACATGGGACTATGCAAGTGCGGGCAGCAGCAAAAAAGAAACAGGTTGCTGCAATGTAGACAGTTTTAACGATGCCCGGATGGCGGCGGTGGAGCATGGGTTCCCGCATTTTATACTGGATATCCGGAGCGAATTCGGAGATGCTGTAATAGAGAATTTTGTAGAAGAATATCTGGCAGGGCGAACGCCCAACCCCTGTGTAATGTGCAATACCCATATTAAATGGCGGGCACTTTTAAAAAGAGCGGATGCGCTGGATTGCGAATATATTGCTACAGGGCATTACGGCAATATTCACCAGCACTCCAACGGGCGTTACTATATCAGTAAAGGCGCAGATGAAACCAAAGACCAGAGCTATGTGTTGTGGGGCTTACAACAGGATCTGTTAAGCCGTACCATGTTACCATTGGGCAAGTACCGCAAAACGGAGATCAGGCAGATGGCGCTGGATTACGGCTATCCCGAACTGGCTAAAAAGAGTGAAAGCTATGAAATTTGCTTTGTGCCCGATAATGATTACCGCGGCTTTCTGAAACGCAAAGTGGATGGGCTGGAGGAAAGGGTGAACGGTGGAAATTTCGTGGATGCAACCGGGAAGATCATCGGTAAGCACAAAGGGTATCCTTTTTATACCATTGGCCAGCGCAAAGGGCTGGATATAGCATTGGGCAAACCTGCCTATGTTACGCAGATCATTCCCGAAACCAATACCGTTATTTTGGGTGATGAAGAAGACCTCAACCGCCAGGAAATGCTGGTGGGCAAGCTCAACTGGTTAAAGTATGATGGCATAATCAACGGAATGGAAGCCGTAACAAAGATCAGATACAAAGACAGCGGGACGCTTTCCGTTTTACAAAATCACGAGAAAGGTATACAGGTGGGTTTTTACGATCATGTAAAGGGCATCGCTCCGGGACAAAGCGCTGTGTTTTACGAAGGTGAAGACGTAATTGGCGGGGGAGTGATTTTGAGAAGTGAGACGTGAGAGGTGAGAAGTGAGAGGATAGTGAATTGTGAATGGTGAATAGTGAGAGGTGAGAAGTGAAAGTGAGAGTGAGAGGAACCCGGTTCTATCTTTGATAGCTCATGGCTCATAGACTGATAGCTGAAAGCTGACTACTGAAAGCTGACTGCTAACCGCTAACCGCTGAAAGCTACCCTGCAATAAAAAGAAGATCAAAACGTTAGGGATCGGAAAGACAACTTTCCGGTTTTTATTTTTAACAGGTGCGCGCAACCTTATGCCTGTTTGGATTGCCTGTATTAAAGCTTTTTTCTAATCTTTGTGTATGAGCAAAAGCAGCAAATATTTTTTTCTTATCCTGGCAGTACCTGTTTTTTTAAGCCTGCAGTTTTGCAAAAAACAAACAGAAGCTTTTGCCTTTACTACAAGTGTTAATGATTACTATCCTCTCGAAGTAGGTAAATATATTGTTTATCAAATGGATTCTACCGTGTTTGTCAACTTCGATACCCATGAAGAGGTACACAGCTACCAGGTAAAAGATATAGTGGATGCCGAAATAGCAGATAATCTCGGACGGCCCAGTTACCGCATTCGCAGGATGATCAGGGATTCGGCAGGTATGGATCCATGGGTGGATAATGCCACCTTTATGATAACCCCACTGAAACGCTCAATTGAAGTAGTTGAAAATAACCTTCGTTTCATTAAACTTACATCGCCCGTAAAAGAAAATTATTACTGGCGGGGCAATAGTTATATTAACGCAGTGAACGAGTTGGACTATCTGGCCTTCTGGGATTATACCTATACAAGTGTCGGTCAACCTTTTTCATTGGATAATATTTCTGTTGAAAATACGGTCACCGTCTTGCAGAACGACTACTCAACGGGCGACCCATCTTTGGCGCCCACGCAGGCTGCCTCAAAAAATTATAGCATTGAAATATACGGGAAGGATATAGGCCTTATTTATAAAGATTTTATTTATTGGCTGTACAACAAAAATGAGGTATACGCTAATTGCAGAGTTGTTATTGAAGGAATTCCCGATACGCCCTGTGCTTTTAATATTAATTGTGATTCGCTGGCCCAGGCATTGAACGGCTATAAGAAATGTGATACCATTTCCAGCAACTATTCCTATATTGGTTATGGCATTAAGCTTAAGATGCTTGAACATAATTAACGTTACCTCCCAATGAAAACAATAGCACCATTATTGATCCTTGTTTTCGCATTTGTACTGAATGATGCTTATACACAATCAAGATATATCATTGTTTTAAACAACAAAAACAACAACCCTTATACGCTTAACGATCCCTCGCAATATTTATCGCCCAAAGCCATAGAAAGAAGAACAAGGCAACAGATTGCCATTGACAGTTCCGATCTTCCCGTTAACCCGGCCTATCTCGACAGCATCCGCTCTGCGGGGTCACTAAACATACTTAATGTTTCCAAATGGCTGAACCAGGTATTGATACAAACCACCAATCCATCCGCTTTATCAAACATAAGCAGCTTTTCCTTTGTACAGTCTGTGTCGGCTATAGCACCGAGGATCAGGGGTTGGGAAAAGCGTAAAGAAGATGAATTCAGCGACATGATCCTCCCTGTAAAAAGGAGCCATATGGTACAGGGCGGCAATGATCATTACAGTTACGGCAATATGTATGCGCAGGTAAATATTCACGAGGGAGAATTTTTGCACAACAAAGGTTTCCGGGGTGAGGGCATGACCATAGCTGTTTTGGACGCAGGCTTTTATCATTACGATACCAACCCTGCGTTCGACAGTGTACGATTGAACAACCAGATACTGGGCACCTGGGATTTCGTGGACAATAAGATAAGCGTAACAGAAGAGCATAGCCATGGAATGGTTTGCTTTTCTACCATAGCAGCAAACCGTCCGGGGTTATTGGTTGGCACAGCGCCCAAAGCAAAGTTTTATTTGTTCCGCACAGAAGATGTTGCCAGCGAGTATCCGGTTGAAGAACAAAACTGGGTAGCGGCCGCCGAAAGAGCCGACAGCCTGGGTGTAGATCTTATTACCTCTTCTTTAGGCTACAGTACTTTTTCCGATCCTTCTTTAAACCATAGTTATTCCGATATGAATGGCGGGTCAACCATTATCACAAGAGGTGCGGAAATGGCAGCGAAGAAAGGAATATTTGTTACCAATAGTGCAGGCAATTCCGGTAACGATAGCTGGCATTATATCATAGCCCCGGCCGATGGTGAACATGTGCTTGCCATTGGCGCCGTAAATGCCGGCAAACAGGTGGCCGGCTTTTCAAGCTACGGACCTGCTTACGACAAAAGGATAAAACCCAATGTTGCTTCCGTAGGCTGGGGAACTGTAGTTGCAGGAACAGATGGCAATCCGGCCAGCGCCAGCGGCACTTCGGTAGCCAATCCCAACCTGGCAGGATTGATTGCATGCCTGTGGCAGGCATTCCCCGGGTTCAGCAATGCAACCATCTTCGATGCTGTACAAAAAAGCGCTGATAAATACAATAACCCGGATGACCGTGTTGGTTACGGCATTCCCAATATGCGCATAGCATATGAGATACTGGAAAAGAAAAGGCAATTGCAGAATGCCGACCGTATTTTGAACAACGATTGGCTGAAAGCATACCCTGTTCCTTTTGCAAATGACTTTACCGTATTGTTAAAGCCAAAAGCAAATGGCAGAGTTTATTTTTCGTTGTATGACGCAGCAGGTAAAAAGCTATTAATGAAAACAGCAGACGCACAGACCGGCATAGTTCAATTCATATCGTTCGGCAATCTAATCTCTTTACAACATGGCATTTACTGGCTCCATTACTCCGATGGGCAAAACAAACGTATTGTGCGGTTGATGAAGTAGAGGAGGGTGCAGGTTTCAGGTTGCAGGTTTCAAGTTTTGTTTTCAGGTTTCAGGGTTTGTTGCTAACAACAGAATGAATACTCCTCTTTGCTCAAAGCCCAAAGCTGATCACCGACAGCCCAATCTCAAATCTTACATCTCAAATTTCAAATCAACGCAACAGCAGGGCTGCGAACAGGGTATCGGCCTTCTTGTCATATCCTTTCAGTACTTTCATCTTCAACAGCCGCAGATTAAATCGTTCTTTTATTTCATCAACCATTGCTTCGTTCTCTCTTTTAAAAACGGAGCAGGTAATGTACAGCAGGTGCCCGCCTGGCTTTATGAAGGGAATTACATTCGCAAGGATCTTCTTTTGAAGCGCGGTGTAATGATCCAGCTTCTCTTCCTTCCAGTGATACAGCTGTTCAGGGGTTCTTGACCATGTGCCGCTACCTGAACAGGGGGCATCACAGATAATGAGATCAAAGAGTGAATGGTGGATCGTGAGTGGTGAATGCCCGCCCGCCTGCCCGGCTGAGCCTCGCCAGAACGATTCTTTCGGGCTGGCATTCAGGCGGGGATGAACATCCTGCCCGAATCTGGTCAGGCGGGCGTTCGGACGGGGTGAATGGTGAGAGGTGAGTGACGATGGGTCGGTAAGGTCAATTACTTTGCTGGTGTACTCCTTTATACCGGCGGAAGCGAAACGTTTCTCAAGGTTTATAAGGATGGATTTTCGGATATCCGACACCGTGAGTCTGATGTTCTTCAATATGTCTTTTGCCAGTATGGATTTCCCGCCGCTGGCTGCACAACAGTCCCATACGCTGAGCTGCTGATCGGTTTGCAGCGGCTTAAAAAAAGCAGCCACCTGCTGTGAGCTGTAGTCCTGCACCACAGCTTCCCTGTCGGCTTCAATTGCGGCATCCAGCTTTGTGATGTTGCTGAACGCGATGCAATCTTTACCTATGAACCTGTATGGTATTTTCCCGGCATCTAACTTCTGCTGCACTATTGCTTTATAACCCGGCCGGATACGGATGAACAGATCGGGCTGGATAAAAAATGAACGGCAAAACGTTTCGTGATCTATCCCTTCACTCAGCATTGATTTCCAGGGGAAGACATGGAGAGGTAAAAGGTGAGAGGTGAGGGGTGAGAGGTGAATGGCGAATGGTGAGGTGCTGGCGGTATTAAGGCTTTTATTTACTATTTCACATTTCTCTTCTGCTGAAAGGTGTAGTCTTTCATTCCATGCCGGCTTTAGCTGCTGCAGCGTTTCATTGGGTTGTGAGCTGCATAAAAATAAGCCTGCCAGGATATGCACCCGGATAGCTTCATCATCCGGCAATGTACTGTCATAGAACATTTTGCCGGTACGGTAATAGCAATAGCACAAATGACTGATCTGCCTCCTGTCTTTCGATCCGTATTTTTTATCTGCAGCAAAAAAGCTTTTCAGGAAAGCGGCAAGGGGCGGGTTGCCTTTATAGCGCCTTATGATACCGGCGGCTGTGCTGAGGTAAGAATGATATCTGCTCACACTGCAAAAGTGAATAAATAAATACGAACGTTATTGATAAAAGAAACTGTAGCTGATCTTCTCCTGCGTTACGGGATTACTGTATACACCCTTCACGGGTTTATTCAGATCATTGTATTCATAGCTCATGTTCCACGAATTATCCGGCTCTGTATCGTCACTGATACCTGTGAGGCAATGAGGTGAGTTAAGCCCATCCATTATAAAACCGTTTAAAAGCGCTTCATTGCCAAAGTCTATCGGTGAAAACTTATCATTGTATTGAAAGTTAATGAACTGAGGCGGATTCAGCACGCCATAATCGGCAAACCGGATCGTCATTGTTGAAACGTTCCCTTTTTCATCATAGGTATATCCGGTAACCTGTTCATCGGCATATCCGTTGCTGCCGGGTGCTTTCCTGAGTACTTTCACCTGTGCTATCCGCTCCTTGTCGTTATAAGTGTAAACGATGCTGTCTTTTACCGGCTCATTGACAATATTTAAAGAAGTTCTGATGCCATGCGTGTATTGTGCGCCTCCGTTGTAATACAGGTTCAGCACTACGCTGTCTTTCTGCACAAAGTTGCCATCCTCGTCATATATATGCCCGATAGTAACAAGCCGTTCTATAACGCCTTTACTGTTGCGATAGTAAACAGACTCTTCTTCTATATAGGGTTCGTTCACTTCCCCTTCGAACTTGTTTTTTATACCGGTCAGCTTTTTATTATTGTCGTACGCCAGCGTAGTTACGCCGGTATACGAAGCGCCGGCATATTGCATCGTCATCTTAACCAGTAACGGGCCTTTGTCGTTAGCATCAGCCCTCTTTTTTTCAAAAGATTCTTCTTTACTGCAGGAAAGGGCAAGTAAAGCACCTATTATCAAAGTTTGTAAGGGCCTGATCTTCATATAAAGGAGTAATATATTTTAGAATATAAAAATCAATTATGGGTTAGTGTGCTTTGAAGAGCTGAACAGCATTCCCTTTATCTTGTTTTTTTGCTATCTTTTAATTTACGTCAGCCGGTTATTTGAGATAATAATATTTCATTGTCACTTTTTGTCCTGTTTCTGCCTGTGATAAAGCAGTTACAGGTTTATCAAAACTGTTATATGTGTATTGTATGGTCTCAATATCCTCTTTATTAATGAAATCGGCACGGTAGATTATATTATTAGGGGTAGGGGCCGAAAACAAAAGACCTCCTGTTAATAATATTTCCTGTCCGAAATTCAATGGGTTTATTTTATCATCATATTGCAGATCATTTTTAAACCAATCTTCCCTATTGGGATAATTGCGAACTGATGTGGCACTCGCAATTTTAATATTTTTATCGGCACTATAAATGTACTCAAACTTATCGTCCAAATGAGGCGTATCGTTAGCCTGAAAATGATATATTTCCACGGTACTTATTAAGCCATTCGTTCCATATTTATATGCCAGGCTATCATGAATAGGAGACATCTCTCCGGTTCCTGTAGTTATTGAATATTGGTATTGCCCGGCGGTTTCATTATAATGAACAGTAAATTCTTCATCCCAATGAAGCTGGGGTACGCCAGGTGTATAATATAAATAAGTAACCAGTCTTATCTTTTCAACAATACCTTTTTCATTTCTGGTAAACTGTTCCAGCAAACTGTGAACCCCATCATCCGGATCCGATTGCCCTACGTTTATCGTATAAAGCTCAATGAACCTGTTATTACTGTCATATTTAAAACTACAAATAACCGAATCCAGCTCCCCTTCATATTGCATTACAAGCCGTTTTAAAAGCCCGCCGTTTTCCGGAGAGGGAATGGTATCAACCGGCGTATTTTCAACAGGAGACTCAAGCTCAACGGAAACTTCTTTTTGGCATGAACTGATCCAGACAAACACCAGGCACAATACTGCCGGTAATTTAAACTTCATATTGCAAATCTTATTTTTTAAGTGCATGTCTTCTGAATAGTAACTCATACATTGTTATACATCCGGGGATCCACGGGCATTACAAAAGATGTTCTGCGAACTACCCATTAACTTATCACATTAAGCTATCGGATTCTTATATAGGATACCGGAAAGGCTGCAATTACCACACTTTTCAATACTGCCTCAAAATTACTTTGCAACCACAGGAGTCATTCTTACGAAAGGTCTAAAATATGTTTAGATGAGAACTACAGCTCCAATAGTGTTTTAACAGGATCTTTTCCAAACAGCAGCAATTCCGGGTTTTCAAGCAATTCCTTTACACGAACCAGGAAACTTACCGACTCCCTGCCGTCAATGATGCGGTGATCATAGCTCAGTGCAACGTACATCATGGGCTTTATTACCACCTGCCCGTTTATCGCCACCGGGCGTTCCTGTATTTTATGCATACCCAGTATAGCTGCCTGGGGAAGGTTAATGATAGGCGTGCTCATCAGCGAGCCAAATACGCCACCGTTGGTAATGGTAAACGTTCCGCCCTGCAATTCATCCATGCTTAATTTATTATCACGGGCTTTATTGGCAAGCTCTATCACTTTCTTCTCAATATCGGCCATGCTCAGACTTTCTACATTTCGTATAACCGGAACAGTTAGCCCGCGTGGAGTGCTCACGGCGATGCTGATATCTGCATAATCGTGATATACCAGTTCTTCACCGTCCATATAGGCATTTACGGCCGGCCATTCGGATAATGCAATGGCGCACGCTTTTGCAAAAAAGCTCATAAAGCCCAGTCCCACGCCATGTGTTTCCTTGAACTTATCCTTAAATGCCTTGCGGGCTTCCATGATGCGGGTCATGTCTACCTCGTTGAACGTGGTAAGCATGGCAGTGGTATTTTTGGATTCTACCAGCCGCCGGCTGATCGTTTTGCGAAGGCTTGTCATTTTCTGGTTACGCACATTACGCGTAAACAGTTCCTGCCCGTCGAAAGCTTTTTTGCCGGGGTTGGCCAGCGCTGCCAGTACATCGCCTTTTACAATTCTGCCGGCGGTTCCGCTGGCGGTTATGCTTTTAGGGTCAATCTTTTTATCGGCTATGATAGCAGCCGCAACCGGCGTGGCTTTTACATCAGCAGAATGCGTTGCCGGCGGAGCACCTGCTGCAGCCTGGGGTTTCGTTTCGGCAGCAGCCGGTTTTAGCACCTCTGTCTTTTGCTCAGCGGGTACGGCAATATCTGTATCGATCGTAGCTATAACATCTCCTATTTTAATGGTATCTCCTTCCTTTGCAGAAGCAAACAGCTTGCCGGACTCTTCTGCATTGAGCTCGAAAGTAGCCTTTTCGCTTTCCAGCTCAGCAATCACCTCATCGCGTCTTACCAGCTCTCCGTCTTTCTTTGCCCACTTCAGCAAGGTAACCTCACTTATGGATTCTCCCACAACCGGTACTTTTACCTGTATTTTGCCCTTACCGGCCGCCCTGGCTTCTTCCGCAGGTTTTACCGCCGCAGGTGCCGCTTTATCTTCTGCTTTACTATCCTTTGCAGGAGCAGGGGCTTCCGAAGCTGCCGGTTTAGCAGCTTTATCATCTATTTTGGCCAGTACCGAGCCTATGGCAATGGTATCGCCTTCATTTACCTGGGTTTTTAATACTCCTGCTTTTTCAGCATTCACTTCAAACGTGGCTTTTTCACTTTCCAGCTCCGCTATCACTTCATCCCTTTCAACATATGCACCATTGGGCTTAACCCATTTTAACAAAGTAACTTCGCTTATAGATTCTCCTACTGCCGGGACCTTGATATCAATCATGTTTTTTCAGTTTATGCTGATTTATCCTTTATATAAAGTTAAATGGAAAATGCCGTTTCAATGATTTCCACCTGCTCCTGCGCATGTATTTTGGTGTACCCCGAAGCAGGTGAAGCGCTGCTTTCCCTGCTGATTACCCCGTAATTCATTTCAGGCAGGCCCAATTGCCGCAAACCGGTATTAAGGTTCATCTGGAGAAAGGAGGCGGCGCCCATATTCAGCGGTTCTTCCTGTACCCAATACCATATGCCTTTATTGTACTTGCTGTACAAAGCAGACAATTGCCCGTAAGGTAAGGGATATAATTGTTCTATCCTTATAAGAGCCACATCTTTCCTGTTGTCTTTTTGTTGCCTGGCGGCAAGATCAAAATAGATTTTGCCTGAGCAAAAAATGACTTTTTTCACGGCAGTGGCATCTCCCGGAAAAGTATCGTCTATCACTTCTTTAAACCTCCCGCTGGTAAATTCATCAACATGTGAATGGCTGCCCGGGTGACGCAGGTTGGCTTTGGGTGCAAAGTTGATCAGTGGCTTGCGGAAGGGCCATGTTACCTGCCTGCGCAAAGCATGAAAGAAATTTGCGGCTGTGGAAATATTGGTAACTACCATATTTAACTCAGCGCACATTTGTAAAAACCTTTCCATCCTGCCGGAGCTATGCTCAGGTCCCTGCCCTTCGTAGCCATGAGGCAACAGCATGGTTATGCCGTTCATCCTGTTCCATTTTTCTTCTCCCGATGAAATGAACTGGTCAATCATGGGTTGAGCTACATTGCAAAAATCGCCAAACTGCGCTTCCCATACCACCAGTGCATTGGGATTAGCCAGTCCAAAGCCGTATTCAAACCCCAATACGCCGTACTCACTTAAAAAAGAATTGAATATCCTGTATTTGCCTTTCGCGCCGGGTATGGTGCTAAGCCGGTTATAAGGCTCATCTGTATTTTCGTCCTGCAAAACGGCATGCCTGTGTGAAAATGTGCCCCTGCATATATCCTGCCCGCTCATACGCACGTCTTTGCCATCAAGCAATATGCTGCCATAAGCGAGCAACTCGCCCGTGGCCCAGTCTAATTTTTTCTCATTGCCAAACAGCTTTACTTTTTCGTTGATTATTTTCTCCACTTTGCGAAGCGGGGTAAAGCCATCCGGCCACTTCATCATTGCATCAAAAATTACTTTAAAGCTTTCCTTGCTGATGGCAGTAACAGGCGATTGTTCAAAGTCTTCGTCTGTAGCTTTTCTCAGCTGCTTCCACCATTTATCGGGCTGCTGGTAAGTATACGGCAACGGGTTTTGCTTTACCTCGTCCAGGCGGTCCTGCAAATCGTCCCAGAACTTTTTTTCCATGCCCTTTGCCAGTTCCTGTGCTTCCGGTTCCCCATGTTCCAGGAGGTATTTTACATACACTTCCCGTGGGTTGGGATGCTTGTCAATCAACGCATAAAGAGTAGGTTGAGTAAATTTTGGGTCATCACCCTCATTGTGACCATGCTTACGGTAACACACCATGTCTATGAACACATCCGATTGAAATTCTTTGCGGTAGCGGGCTGCTATTTCAGCACACTTTACTACAGCTTCGGGATCGTCGCCGTTCACATGCAGCACCGGCGCCTGCACCATGGCTGCCAGTGATGTGCAGTAGTCTGAACTGCGCGCGTCGTCAAAGTCTGTGGTAAATCCTATCTGGTTATTGATTACAAAATGAATGGTGCCACCGGTGTAATATCCTTCCAGCTTGCACATCTGCAATACCTCATATACGATCCCCTGACCTGCAATAGAAGCATCGCCGTGAATAAGAATGGGCAATACTTTTTCATAGTCGGCGTCGTACAGTATATTGGCTCTTCCCCTGGCAAAGCCTACCACTACAGGATCTACAGCCTCAAGATGCGACGGGTTCGGCATAAGCTTCACATACATCACTTTATTGCCGGGCGTTTTTACTTCGCTGCCAAACCCAAGGTGGTATTTTACATCCCCGCTTCCCATTGTTTGGTCTACCTTCCCGGTTCCCTCAAACTCACTGAATATCTGCTGGTAGGTTTTGCCCATTATATTAGCAAGGATATTCAGCCTGCCCCGGTGTGCCATTCCTATAACTACCTCGTGCACATCAAATTCGGCAGCCTTATTGATAATTGCATCCATGGCGGGGATGGTTGTTTCACCGCCTTCCAGTGAAAATCTTTTTTGCCCTATATATTTGGTGTGAAGGAACTTTTCAAACATTACCCCCTGGTTGATCTTCTCCAGGATCCTTTCTTTTTGTTTGAGCGAAAGCGGCTGAATGAAATTTCTCTCCATTTCGGTGGTCAGCCAGTCTACTTTTTTCTGATCGCTGATGTATTTGAATTCTATGCCCACATGTCCGGCATAGCAGGCTTGTAAATGTTCTAATATTTTTCGTAAAGAAGTGGTACCCAGCCCGATAAGATTGCCGGCAAAAAAATGCTTATCCATGTCTTCTTCGCTGAACCCGAAGAAGCCGAGATTAAGGTTAGCACCCCTGTCTTTGCGTTTGCGTATAGGATTGGTGTTGGCAATAAGATGTCCCTTGTTGCGGTAGCCGAGAATAAGCCGGTATGCCCCCAGCTCTTTCTTCCAGTTCACTCCGTCGGTGGTGGTGTAAGGCTGCACCTGTTGGTCTTGCACTTCGTGTGCGGCGGTTCCGTTTGTTCCGGTTTTATTATTGGCAACGGCAAAATCGAATCCTTCAAAAAACTTTTTAAAATCCGGATCCACACTTTCCGGATCCTTTATAAATTCATTATATAAATTTTCAATGTATGCGGGATCTGAGCTGGTTATATACGAAAAATCCTTCATGAGACTATCTTTTGAAAACAAACACAAACCTACGTGATTTTGATGATATGGTAACTTAAAACAACCGTCAAAAGCAGCCAGTTATGTACTAAATTTTTAATTTTTTGAATGGGTGCTACGCCCCGCAATTGACATTCATTTTCCCCTGCTTCAAAAGCGCCGGAACCGGGGCTTGCTACATCCCAAACGCCACTTTTGATATCTTAAATTTGGATTTGAATGTATATCCGCCTACCTTTGCCGTCCAAAAATTTTTAAAATGGCTAATCATCAGGCTACGAAAAAGGATATGCGGCAGGCCGCAAAACGCAGGGACAGGAACCGTTATTATGGTAAAACCACCCGTAACGCTATACGCGATCTGAAAGTGATCACCGACCAAAAGGGTGCAAAAGAAGCGATGCCTTCCGTAGAAAGCATGATAGACAAGCTGGCCAAACGTGGGGTTATACATAAAAACAAGGCCGCTAATCTTAAAAGCAAGTTAGCTAAAAGGGTAAATACACTGGCATCGGCTTAAACAATCCGATCAGGCATTGACTGCATCCTGTGAAAGGATGCATTTTTTTTGTCCGCTCCCGACCGGCTTTGCAATTCCACAGGTTGTATCTTGCGGTGAGAATTGTTTCTCTTCAAAATGTTTGCTGTGAAAAAAAGCCTTCTTTTTGTATTGGTTTGCTCTCTTTTTTATTTCCATAGTACAGCCCAGGATATCTTTAAAGGATATGAACATCTTTTTGCGCCACCGCTTCATTATACGGCGTATCACATCAGTGATGCATTGGTTATTGATGGCAAAATGGATGAAAAAGGCTGGACAAAAGCGCCCTGGTCGGCATATTTTTCCGACATTGAAGGCGACAAAAAACCGCGCCCTGCTTTTAAAACCCGTTTTAAAATGTTATGGGACAGCAGCCACCTGTACATCGCCGCTGAACTGGAAGAGCCCCATGTATGGGCTACATTAACAAAGCACGACCAGGTAATATTCCAGGATAATGATTTTGAAGTGTTCATTGATCCCGATGGTGATACCCATGATTATTTTGAAATAGAGATCAATGCGCTGAATACGATTTTTGATCTTTTTTTATCGAGGCCCTATCGCAACAGGGGCGTTTTATCAACCGGATGGAACGCTGAACATTTAAAAACGGCTGTTCACATAAATGGAACGCTTAATGATGCAGGCGACAGAGATAAGAAATGGACAGTGGAAATGGCTATCCCGTTCGCTGCGCTTCAACACAATAATGCAGCCCCCGATCCGGAAAAAAATGCATTGTGGCGTATTAATTTTTCAAGAGTGCAATGGGACACTGAAATTGTTGAAGGAAAATACAGGAAAAAGATCAACCCTGCTACAGGCAAGCCATTTCCGGAGCACAACTGGGTATGGTCGCCGCAGGGCGTAATCAATATGCATTACCCCGAAAGGTGGGGTTATCTCCGGTTTACAAAAGACCATACAAAAGGACAGGATGGTTTTGTTTTGCCCCCGCACGAAGAGTCAAAGAAATACCTGTGGCTGGTGTATTACAAGCAAAAGGAACATATGAGAAGCAATGGCAGGTATGCCGGCAGCCTTTCACAGCTTCAATTGCCTTCGAATATCGCCGGCATAGCCGAAAATGAATGTACCTTACAATTGGCATTGATTAGCCGGCAATTCAGCGCTGCCGTTACTTGTGATAATCATGGGGCGGGCTGGCAAATTGATCAGCATGGCAAAGTTACTCCTCTAAATTAACGGTCATGAATAAACGGAAATTTATTAAATCTGCGCTTGTAGCGGGTGCTGCAACGCTTTCACTGCCCGTACAATCGTATGCCGCCGGTACCCGGGCAGCAGGTAAACGGAAAATAAAACGCGGGCACTGGGTATGGATCAATCCCAATCCTGCCGATAAAGAGGAAGACCTGCAAATGCTTTATGCCGCATATCATGAGGCTGGCATAAGAGGTATTTTTTTTGAGGCAGACAGCGAAAAGCATTATCGCATCGCGAAAAGCAAAAAGCTGGAGGCCCACAGGTGGATGTGGATCATGAACAGGGGAGAAAAAGAATTGCTGCAAACCCACCCTGAATGGTATTCCAAAAACAGAAACGGTGATTCCTGCGCCGACAGGCCTCCCTACGTAAATTATTACCGCTGGCTTTGCCCTTCCCGGGAGGAAGTTAGGGTTTACCTTGAAAACCAGGTAAGAACCACGCTGGCAAAAGATTATGTGGATGGCATTCACCTGGACTATATCCGTTACTGCGATGTGATATTGCCCGTTAACCTGTGGAGCAAATATGGCATTGAACAAAACAAAGAATTGCCTGAATATGATTTTTGCTATTGCGAAGTGTGCAGGAATAATTTTAAATCATTGAAGGGCATAGACCCGCTGGAGATGCAATACCCCGACCAAAGCCCTTCGTGGAGAAAATTCAGATACGACAATATAACAGCAGTGGTTAACCGCTTATCTGCGGTAGCGCATTCCTGTAAAAAAAGCATTACCGCCGCGGTATTTCCTACTCCGGAGATCGCCAAACGGATAGTGCGGCAAGATTGGGTGAACTGGAACCTCGATGGGATCTGCCCGATGATCTATCATGGGTTTTATAAAGAAAACACAGCCTGGATCGGCGATGCAGTAGATGAAGGGGTTAAAGGGTTACATGGCCGCTTCCCGTTATACGCCGGGTTATTTCTTCCTGATTTTAAAAATGATGATGATCTTAAAATGGGTATTCGGTATGCGTTGAATAATGGTGCTGCGGGTATTTCTTTTTTTGGAAAAGTAGATGAAAAAATACTGGCACTGCTTAAAAGCATTCCTGCGTAGCACAACTAACAAAGGTTGCCGACCTTTTATGATGCTAACTTCTGTATAAAGATCAGCAACCTCTGTATCCGGTTGTTGCCATCAGGGTTCCGGAGCTTCGGGGGCATCTTTAACCATCACCGGCCAAATGCCCGGCGCAGGTACACTCACTCCCTTGTTCGATCCTCTTTGCATATTGTCTGCACCAAAATAATACATTGGCCATCCTTTATAGGTAAGCTGTTTTCGTCCAAATACATCTATTGCAGTGAACAACGTTTTATCCAGCACAGAAGGTACCACCACCTGGTCCGTTTCATAAATCGGCCATACCGGATTATTGGAAAAATCCGGCTGTGTAAACTTGTTTGTATTAAAGCCGTCCGTTGCAAACCTATACAATGTAACGCCTTTGGGGTCTGAAAAATACAGGGTTTTGCCGGTGCCTTCGGTATGATCGCTTTTGTACATTTTACCGTCATTGCCGGTTAACTGCGCGTTTACCAGCATAATACTGTAATCAGGTTTTGCCACGAACCATATGTTACCAAAGGCCTCCCCTTTTGTTTCGCCCGGCGCCTCGCGAACATTTGCCCCGCCCACCACAGGAGCATAATAGTATAAGGGCCAGGTTTTATATGTAGTTTGTTTTCCTGCCGGTGTTGTTATGGTTCCAAAATCTGCAATGTCAAGTCCTGTTTCCAGGCTGGCCTGTGTGAGGTTATCACCGGCATAGTATATCGGCCAGAGGGCAAGACATCCGCCTGTACAATTGGATTGCCCGTCAAAATCATTCGAAAAATAATAAAGTGTGTTGCCCAGTGTATCTGTAAGATAGGAACCTAAAGCAGCGCTGCCGGCCAGCAGGATGGTGGGCTTTTTTTCGGGTGGTACAGGTTCGCTGTCCTTACTGCACGAAACAGTCAGTGATATTCCTGCAATTAAAATTATGGCAGGGTTTACCCGCTGCAGACAAAAAAAGACTGAAGCCCGTTTTGTGTACAACATATACAAATCAGGTTTAAAAATGAAATGATGGTTAATCCTTCCAGGTAGGAGTAGCGCTGAATAGTATACACTTCGTAATTAAAAGATTAAAGGTTGCCTCAACTGCAAAAAATACTATCACTATTGGTTTGTGAATATTTTCAAACCCTGTTGCTGTATTCATATTTTTGGGTATTCTACCGGTGAATTGCTCACGCTCAATTAATCCCTTTTACATATTTTTACAGGATGAAGATCTGTATGCTTTCTGTTTTTATTTTGCTGTTCTTTTACGGGCAGGCCCAGGATACCATAGCCTGTTATTTTGATGAAGACCTGTCGCTGACCTCCAAAAAACAGGGCATATATACAGGAACAATAACGGAGCATGAAAACGGATGGGAAGCTGTTGCATTTTACAGCAATGGAAACCCTTTGATGAAGGGGTTGTTCAAAGACAAAAAATTAAAAACCAGGCAGGGGTACTATGCGCTCTATTATCCAAATGGCAATCGCCGGGCACTTACTTATTTCATCAACAATGCTGCCGACAGCACTTTTATGGGATGGCATCCAAACGGACAACTAAGCGACTCGGGATTGATACGTCAGCAAGCGCGAACAGGTATATGGAAAACCTGGTATCCCGATGGCCGGCAGGAATCATCGGGCAGTTTTGTTAACGGGGCACGGGATGGCATATGGCATTGGTATCATGCCAACGGTAAGCCGGCAACTATAGAAACCTACAGCAACTATAAATTAGATGATCTTACCTGTTTTGATACACTGGGTATTGCAACAGGAAGCAATTGCCGGATAGAAAAAAAGCCATGTCCAAAAAATACTTACGACTTTGAAACATTCATCATAGAAAATTTATTATACCCGAAGGATGCTTTAAAAAAACGCATTGAAGGAGAAGTGGCTTTTGAGTTCTTTATTAACAAAGAGGGGAGGCTCACCAATATTAACTTTACCAACGAAGCCAATGTGTTGCTGCAGGAAGAGGTGGTGCGATTGTTAAAATCGGTCAGGGAATGGGAACCTGCTGTTTCACATAACCGGCGCATAGATTACCTCTATACCTATACCGTTCCTTTTTATTTGCCGGAGTAAAGCTGTTCATTGCTCACCCGCTGACAACCCGTGGCTGAAGCCTGCAGCCCATATCATCTTATCACCTATCTTTGCGCCCTTATGGCAACCAACGACAACAACAGGTTTCAGGCGGTTATAGCACACGCCAAGGAGTATGGATTTGTATTTCCCAGCAGCGAAATTTATGACGGGTTGAGCGCGGTGTACGATTATGGGCCCTGGGGCAGTGAATTAAAGAAGAACATCCGCGATTACTGGTGGAAAAGCATGACCCAGTTGCATGAGAATATTGTTGGCGTTGATGCCGCTATCTTTATGCATCCTGCTACATGGAAGGCGTCGGGGCACGTTGATAATTTCAGCGACCCCATGATTGACAATAAAGACAGTAAAAAAAGATACCGGGTAGATCATTTGATTGA
>NZ_DAOMOZ010000043.1:0-27125 GCF_035444585.1 Agriterribacter sp. | reverse complement strand
ATTCCGATGCCATTAAAGATGGAACCGTATATAAAGGCGGTATGCCTGCACAATACGGGGGAAGGCTGTCTTCCGTGCTGGACATTAAAATGAATGACGGCAATAACCAGGATTATAATGTGAGCGGCGGAATAGGGCTTATATCGGCAAAACTGAACGTGGAAGGGCCCATACAAAAAGACAAATCTTCTTTTTTGATCACGGGACGAAGAACATACGCAGATATGTTCTTAAAGCTATCCGGCGACTCCGCTTTACGAAACAATACCCTGTATTTTTATGACCTCAATGCCAAGCTCAATTACAATATAGGTGATAAAGACAGGCTGTATCTTTCGGGCTACTTTGGAAAAGATGTGCTGGCCGCAGGGCAAACTTTCGGGCTTGACTGGGGAAATGCAACCGGCACCCTGCGCTGGAACCATATTTTCAGCAATAAATTATTTTCCAATACCTCTTTCATTTTCAGTAATTACAATTATAATATATCCATCCGCAGCGGCGCCAACGAATTCGACATTTTCTCGCAGATCCGCGACCTGAACCTTAAGCAGGAATTCCAGTGGTATGTTAACAACAAAAACAATATCCGCTTTGGGTTCAACTCTGTTCATCATACCATCCGGCCGGGAGAAGTAAGACCCAGCTCGGGTGGTTCCAGCATTAATTTGTCGCTGCTTCAAAAAAGGTATTCATGGGAAAATGCACTGTACTTTACGAATACATGGAAAGCAACGGATAAGATCAATCTTACCTATGGGTTGCGGCTTACATCCTTCAGTATACTGGGTGAAGGTGATTTTTATAATATTGACAGCGAAGGATCAGTTACCGACACGCTCAGTTATGCAAAAGGAGCATTCATTAAAACCTATATAAACCCTGAACCGCGTGTTGCTGCCAGCTACCGGTTAAACGGGACAAGTTCTTTGAAGGCATCTTATGTGCGCAATGTGCAGAACCTCCATTTGATCAGCAACTCCACCACTTCAAGCCCAACGGATAAATGGGTGGCGAGCACCAATATCATTAAGCCCGAAGTTTCGGACCTGTTTGCGGTTGGCTATTATAAAAATCTTTTGGATAACAATTATGAGCTGACCCTGGAGACCTACTATAAAACCATGCAGAACCAGATAGATTACCGCGACGGGGCCAATGTGTTCATCAATTCCGATGCTATTGAAACACAGCTTTTGTTCGGGAAAGGAAGGGCTTACGGAATAGAATTGCAGTTTAAAAAGAAAGCCGGGAAATTAACAGGCTGGTTAAGCTATACTTTGTCCAAAACAGAAAAACAGATCAACGGAATCAATAACAACGAATGGTACAATGCCCGGCAGGACAGAACGCATGATCTGGCTGTAGTGGTGTCGTATCAGCTCAGTAAAAAATGGACACTATCTGCCAACTGGATTTATTATACAGGGAATGCGGTAACCTTTCCCGCAGGCAAGTATCATGTAAATGACCAAACCTATTTTTATTATACCAGCAGGAACGCATACAGGATGCCTTCCTATCACCGCCTTGACCTGGGTGCTACCTGGCTGTTAAAGCAAAGAAAAAGGTTTTCTTCCGAACTGAGCTTTAGTCTTTACAACGCTTACGGCCGGGAGAATGCCTACACCATATCCTTCCGGGAGAGCGAAGATAACCCCGGTAAAACAGAAGCTGTGCAACTGGCATTGTTCAGGTATATACCGTCTGTATCCTATAATTTTAAATTTTGATGACCATGCGTATTGTAATACTACTCGGCCTTATCCTAAGCATTTTCACAGCATGCGAAAAGGTAATAGATGTTTCCCTGAAAGAATCAGAAAAGCAATATGTAATAGAAGGGGTACTTACCGACAGGGAGGGTGGCTGCGTGGTGAACGTATCCAAAACAAAAAATTTTGGCGATGATAATGCTTTTGAAGGGCTTGGCGGCGCGGTTGTTTCGATAACAGATAATGAAGGAAATACGATCATACTTTCTGAGGCAGCCACAGGCGTTTACCGGTCGGGAACACTTACAGCTGCTACCGGTAAAACCTACACGCTGCAGGTAAGCATTAACGGGCAGGCATTCAGCGCTTCATGTGTTATGCCGGTTAAGATCCATATGGATTCGCTTTATGTAAAAGAAGAAGGCTTTTTTGGCGAAACAATGAAACTGGCAAATGTGCAATATACAGATCCCCGGGGCAAAGGCAATAATTACCGCTTTATTCAATACGTGAACGGCGGTAAGGAAAAAAGCATATTTATCCGGGATGATGATTATTCCGATGGGAATACTTCCACCATAACCTTGTTTACGGCTCCGGGTGATGATGAGGATAAAATTAAAAGCGGCGACAAGGTTACTGTAGATATGCAATGTATAGCACCTGCCATATACAAATACTGGTACAGCCTCGACCAGGGTGCTTCCGGAGGCAGCAACTCAGCCTCTCCTGCAAATCCTGTAACCAATATTGAAGGAGGAGCACTGGGTTATTTTAGTGTTCACACCGTAGAAAGCAAAACAGTGGTAGTGCCGTAACGCAAAGCATCAAAAGATAGATCTTCAAATCTGAAATTTGAAATCTCAAATTTGAAATGATTATTGCCCGGTAAAAGTAATAAAAGCCTTTAGCAGCCTGACTTTGCCTCACCCCAACCCCTCTCCGACCGGAGAGGGGCTAAAATACTCTCCTGTATTGGCTTTCATTTAACTTTCAAAAGCTTTCTCCGGACAATAATAATTTGAAATTCGAAATCCTGTAACCCTGCAACCTGTAACTCCACACTACACCTTACAGGCTTTCTTATAGTCATTTTTTTGAAGCCATTGCAAAACCTTATCGCGCTGGTCGCCCTGTACAATAATTTCGCCATCTTTTACTGACCCGCCCGTACCACAATAATTTTTTAATTTTTTTCCCAGCAATTCAAGGTCATCGTTGTTGCCCTTAAACCCATATACAATGGTCACTGTTTTTCCGGCACGCCGTTTTGTATCCAGTATGATCCTTAAGGGCTGTTGTGCCGGGGGCAGCGTTTCTGTACTTTTATTTTCTTCTTCAAAAGAAAAAGACGGGTCTGTGCTGAACACATATCCCCTGGTATCTGGCTTATTCTTTTTTGACATATTCGGGACAATTTCAGGTCAATACAGCCTTTAAGCTCAAATCGGCACTTACTGCATGATGGATAACAGCGCCAACGCTCACGTAATCCACTCCTGTTTGCGCATACGCGGCTATATTATCCAGGGTAATGCCGCCGCTGGCTTCCGTTTCAAATTTTCCGTTGATTATTTTTAAGGCTTCCGGTAATTGCTCAGGCGTGAAATTGTCGAGCATGATCCTGTTTGCTTTACCAAATGCCACTACCCGCTTTACATCATCCATATTCCGGGTTTCTATTTCAATTTTTAAACCGGGCTTTTTTTCCTGTACATAGGCATATGCTTTAGCCAGCGCTTTTTCGATCCCGCCGCAGTAATCAATATGATTGTCTTTGAGCATGATCATATCATACAATCCCATACGATGGTTTAAACCGCCGCCTATGCGCACTGCTTCTTTTTCGAGCAGGCGGAAATTGGGTGTGGTTTTCCGGGTATCCAGCAGCCTGGTGTGATAGCCCTTTAACTGATCGGCATATTTGCGTGTAAGGGTAGCAATGCCGCTCATGCGCTGCATGCAGTTCAATACCAGTCTTTCACATTGTAATATGGTATGCACTTTGGCTTCCACCTCAAAGGCAGTATCCCCGATGCGCATTTCATCACCATCTTTTTTATAGGCAGTGAATACAACACCGGGCTGCACATATCTGAATATCTTTTCTGCAACTTCCATCCCGGCTAAAATGCCGTCTTCTTTTACTCTTAATACGGCTTTGCCTTTTGCATCCGGCGAAATGCAGCTTAATGTAGAATGATCGCCATCACCGGTATCCTCCTTCAAAGCATTTTTGATCAAAAATGAAAGTACCTGCTCGTATGTTGTCATACAGCAAATCTAAATGAAAATACAGAAAGAGAAATTCCCTCATCTTCATTATCGGTTCATCCCTAACCTGCAACCTGCCTTTCTGTAATATTGCGGTCTGACGCTCCTTTGTCGCGTACCGACCGCCCCATTTTCAAATTCATCTATTCATAGCTGTAATTTTATATTAAGCCTGTTAAGTCCTTTGGCTATATACATTACTACAATAGCATAAAACACAGCCCACAAAAAACCAGGGAGTCCATAACGGAGAGAAGAAGGAAAAAGGGTGATCTGCAATACAGAAAACAAGGCATATAATATTCCCGGGATAATATAAGTAAGCAGCGGATTGGTGGCGGCCGGCTTAAAGAATTGCGCCCACCTGCTTTTATTTTTAATATCAATCAACCAGTACAATATAGTAAATGCTGTGCAGCAAATGCCTGCACTGTATAAACACCATGTAGGTGTTGCATGAATTTTTGAGATCTTAAAATAAGGGCGTAGGATGTATCCTGCTGCAAAAAGCAGCAACGCAAAAATACCGGCTTCCGCAAACCGGCGGATAGCGGACCTTTTGCCGGGGCTGTTAAAATAAATAAGCGACAATACTATTCCGCACAGCACTATGGAAGTATGCGCCGCATTACCGGCCTGGCTGCTGATCCAGCGGAGGTTGTGGTTCTGCACAAAAGAAGTTTGCGCCATGATATAAAATGCAATGCAAAAAACGATCGTTGCCAGCATTGCAAATATGTTTTTCCGGAACAACTGGAAAAAGATGCAACTGAAAAAATAGGCCCATCCGATCAGTCCCAGTATGCCCCACCAGCGGGGCTGCATACTACCGGTACCATCCGCTCCGCCGCGGTAAAAAAATGCGAGCGCAATTAGCCCGGCTATCCCTGCCGCCCTTAGCAGGTACACCCATATTCGTTTTTGAGCGCTGTATACATTCCATACCAGAACAGCGCATATATAAAACAACAGCAGCCATAAGTGTATAGACATACCCATTGCTTTTTCGTTGTACCCGCCTTCTGCATTTACCATAAATACACCCAGCACCAGTAAACCCAGTGTGCGCCAAACAATATGCCATTGCAGCCGGAGAAAGCTATCGCCTTTCTGCAGCCGGCTGCGTAAGGCAAAGGGTACCGACATGCCTACAATGAACAAAAAAGCAGGAAATACTACATCAACAAAGGTCATGGCATCTGCATCGGCAGGCACATGCTTCATCCACAGCGGAATATCCCGTATACCTGCCAGCTCATTTACAAAAACCATTACCAGGATCGTAATGCCGCGAAAGGCATCTATGGAAAGGATGCGTTGGGGCTTGGGTGATGGATGCATGTGCTTTATAAAATGTTTATGGTTCAAGTTACTTAAGGAAGGATAAAAATCGCTTACATCTTTACTAAAAACGCGGTAAAGGAAACATGAGCTGTTTAGTAATTTATTGATTTCCAACCCATTTCAGCAATAATAGTAATGATTATCATTATTAATGAAAAATGTCTTTCATTAATAAACAATAATTATACCTTTGTAGGTGAATAAATTAAATGGATTATGATCCGGCAGGAAAAAATAAGCAAAATAATAGATGAGCAAAAGAAGTCATTTTTAAAAAAGGATCAGAAGCTGATAAGGCATAGTTTAGAAACAGTTCCTATTGCTGAAAATTTTGTAACTATCATTACCGGGATAAGGCGTTGCGGAAAGAGCGTTTTATTGCTACAAATACTTGAAAAAAATTATAAAGACGCCCTGTACCTCAATTTTGAAGACATCCGTTTGTCCGGATTTGAAGCTGATGATTTTGCCCGTTTGCAGCGGGAAATCGTTCATAGAAAATTAAAAGTTTTATTTTTTGATGAAATTCAAATAGTAGCGAAATGGGAAATATTTGTTCACCAGCTACTGAATGAAGGCTATAAAGTTTTTGTTACAGGTTCAAACGCATCTTTATTGAGCAAAGAAATGGGAACGCACCTTACAGGACGACATCTTTCCATGGAGTTATTCCCATTTTCGTATCTGGAATTTCTTGATTTTAAACATAAAACACCTGATAAAGCATCATTTTTAGAGTATCTGAAGACCGGCGGAATGCCGGAATATGTTAAAACCAGCCTACCGCTGATTTTGCGCAGTTTGATTGACGACATTCTGTTTAGAGACATTGTTGTTCGTCATGGAATCCGGGAGGTTAACGCATTAAAGGAATTAGCTGTCTATTTAATTTCAAATGTTGGGGCGCCTGTATCGGCCAATAAATTAAACGGCTTATTCGGTATAAAATCAACCACAACCATTTTGGAGTTTTTCAATTATTTCAAAGATGCATATCTAATTGAGTTTGCACCGCAATTTAGTTATTCCTTAAAGGCTCAAATACGTAATCCCAAAAAGGTGTATGCTATGGATACCGGGTTTATTGACGTAGCATCTTTGTCCTTTGCTGACGATAATGGACGAAAATTAGAGAATATAGTTTATTTATATCTCCGCAGGCAATGTAAAGAAATTTTTTTCTTTAAAGATAAAGGAGAATGCGATTTCGTGACTTTTGACAACGGGCGGGTAAAGCAGCTCATACAGGTATGTTATGAAATAAATGATGAAAATTTTCAACGTGAAATAAATGGCCTAACAGAAGCCATGCGGTTTTTCGATAAGAAGCAAGGCTTTATACTGACTTTAGACCAAAAAGACAGCTTTAAAAAAGACGGACTTACGATAGAAATGCTCCCTGTGTATGCGTTTATTACAGAGAATAACCAGGTCTAATCCTCACAGTTTGTGGCATGGCAAAGCAACCTGTAATCGTTATGATATTTTGGTAAATACAGAGCTCCCGGCCTTCCGAAATTAAAAAATGCAGTGCTTATAAGTTTAACCATTAATTCAGGCGTTCGGAAAAACAAGATATGTTCGCATCAGTTGTTGGTGCTTCTCCCACGTTTCCACCCGCAAACACCAACAACGGTGGGGAAAACCGTGGAACGGGAATATTCATCGCTTAAAGCCATTGATGACCACTACGAGAAAGTGGTTGTTTCACTTGACGAGATCACTTTAGCCTCAAATCGTGGCATTCAGCATGTACAGGCTTGGGGGCTAAAAATTTTTTTGGGGTAAGGGCTGAATGCAGCTCATCAGGAATGCCCTGGTGATCGTTATTTCTCTCCATGTTTTTACATCCTTTCATTAACCGGCACTAAAATTATTTTACGCAAATCCAGTAAGGCCTTCTTCTGATCAAAGTTCCTTCCGGCTTTGAAGGTGAGCTTTTGTTTCCCCGCCTTTATTTTCAATACTCCTATGGAAGCCGAAACATAGGTTTCCCAGGATCCGCTTTTTCCTACCCTGCCCGTTATTTTGTCCGCATTGCTCTCCAAAATAAACGGCTGCCCCGCATGGTCATCATCCACCGACCACTCCATGATTACCGTATAGGTCCAGTTCTTTGAGGAACTGATCTCCCATTCTACTTTATCGTCTCCCATAAACCAGCCGAACGCCCTCCATTCCGGCATGTATTTTATATTTGGGCCTATGCCTTTGCCCTGGTCTGCAGTGAGTATGATCCTACCGTCCTCACCCGCTTCTACCAGCGTGGGCCGGTTTACTGTTTGTTCGCCGGGAAGAAGTTTTCCCCTCAGATCACCGGTTAAATAACTCATTACCGCCTCTTTCAATTCCCGCTCCGCTTCAGGGGTATAGGGACAAACCGTTTCCACCTCGTAACCTCCATACTTAAACTGATCCGCTGTGGGGAGATAGCCCAACCAGCCATTGGTATAGCCATAATAAAAAGTATAGGGATAAGGGGAGCGCTCCCGTATCTCATTGGAGATCTCGCAAAACAGTTCCACCGGTAAACTCCACACCGCTATGTCATGATTGATTTTTAAAAACCGTACGGGAAGACGAACCAGGTTTTTCCCATCCAACCTGCTTCGGGTATAGTTAACGAGGTCGGAAGGCCAGCCCAGACCTTCTTTCCGGGCTGTTTCCACCACTATTTTCCCCGTAAATAATTTCACCTCCGCCATATCAGCCACTATTTGTTCGTGGGCGGCTACTATCCGGTCGCCCAATAATACTTTAAATTGAGACAAACGGGCCGATTGAGGATTGGGGTAGGTACTGTAAACAGGTGCCAGATTTCCGGCAGCGCCGTTGATGAACAACATGGGCACACCTGTTTTTTCTTCTACGTATTCCGCAACCACCCCCGGCACATCGGCGCTTATTTTAAGGTTCGGCGACCCCAGCGCCGTTCCGTGGATCGCGTAATTGGAAATCAATACCAGCGGCGTACCATCTTCCTTATCAATACGGATCAGTCCAATCCTTTTATCCACAGGTCCATCCGGATCCATCCCAAGTGAGGCTTTCCCGTTCACATTTATTGCGCGGCGATTGATATTGGCATTGGAATGACCCCATCCAACGCCCAGCTTCGCTTTCACTAAATTGTTTTGCGCGGTCTGTACCCCTTCCAGTATCTTTTGCTCTACAAAAGACGTGTATTCTGAGTCTACAGGATGTTTATACCGCTCTCCCATAAAAGTCTCCGGCAAACCCGGCACACCTACCTCCGGTGCGGAATGCGTATGCGTAACCGACCACCAGAAGTTCCCGGGAGCTATCCCGAATCTTTGCAGCAGCAGCGATGCCATATGATCGTATTCCGAGGGGGAGATCACACAGATATCGGTGGACACCAATACAAACTTTGTAAAACCATCGTCCAGCAATACCATACGATGATAAATGCGGTCGTGCACTCCATCTGACTGCCGGGCATTATAGCCCAGCAACATTTTAGGCTCATCGGGCGTAATGTCAATTTTTACCACAGCGGCACGGAAAATACCAGCATTATTGAGCTCCGGAAGGCTCCCGGATGGATTTGCAAAACCCGCAGGTATGATGAAGCAGAACGCCGTGAGCATGGCGATCATATACCTCATGCAGGCAGGATGTTGGGTTGCCACATGGCAGACAAAGTAATTTCCCGGTAATTTCATACTGATTGTTTGGTATTCAAAAATTAGTTTTTTCACTTGCCAAAAAGAAGAAAAACAGAACAGGATACACGCTCCCTCCATCCCTGCTCCCCTGTAACCTGCAACTTATTCCACTATTCACCGCTCTTCTTCCCTTTCTGATTCTGCTTCAAAAAAGCGATCAGATCGGCCATCTGTTCTCTGGTGATATTCCTCTCCAGTCCTACCGTCATCGCAGAAATATTAAGCGAGTGCAGAGACCGGATGTTCTGGCGGTTAATGATCCTTTCTACATTACCTGCATTTTTTATCGTAATGGCCGAGCCGGTTTCCTGAGCAATGATCCCCTGCACCGTTTCCCCATTGGTCAGTTTGATCTCCCACAGATCGTAACCCGCCATGATCGAAAGATTGGGGTCCAGGATATTGGCTAAGATATCTTCTTTCTTCCAGTTGTGGATCGTGCTCAAATCCGGGCCGAAGGCTACTCCGTCTTTTCCCTTCATCTGATGGCACAAAGCACAGTTCTGCAGATATACCGTTCTGCCTTTTTCCGGATCACCCACTTTATCAAGGGCTTCCCGGTATGCCAGGGCTATCTTTTTGGCTTCTTCAGCGTTTTTGGTAAACACTTTTCTGGCGCGATCGCGGAGCTGATCATCAGCCACCTGCATGAGGGCTATGCTGGTCCAGAAGCTTGCGCTGTTGGCGGGGATCTTATCCTGCTCCATCGCAGTGATCAATATCCTCATCCGGGCCGTATCACTCATGAATACCCGAATGGCGGCATCTCTTATTTCTTTGGTCAACCCGGACCAGTGTTCTACTATATACTCGCTTACCTCAGTGGAGGGTACCAGGTTCAGCACTCTGAGCGCCGCTAATTTTACTGCCGGCTGTTCCCGGGGAGTAAGTAATCCCTGAAGCATGGACTGATACCGGGCGGGGTTGCCCAGGGTAAGAAAGTCGATGGCATCGGCTCTCTTCAAGTCCGGCAACGTAGTGTCCTGCGCAACAGAAGCAGCTCTTGTAATTGCGGATGAGCGCAAGGTTTCATCCGTGATCTTTGAGGCCTGCAAAAATTGTAACGCCGATTTGCGTAACCCGTCTGAAGGACTGTCGAAAAAGGTAGTAAGCAACAACTGCTGATCGGCCTGGTTGATGGATAACTTGTTCTTGCGGTTGCGCAGCCCTTCCGCCAGTCCTTTAAGCATGGCCGCTTGTGACTGCCGCTCTCCTGCCGATCGCGGCAAAATAGCGTTTTGAATACGGCGGTGAACGGCCGGCTCATCGGCGGTTGCGGCGATCATTCCTGCCAGCCGCTGTACCATTGAACCGTATGCAGGTAGTTCTGCTTTGTATTTTCCCAGCATCAGATCAAGCAACGCATCTGCATCCAGCGGAAAGGCGGAAAGCGCCGCTACCTGGAACCACTTGTTGTCCATATCGCCAAACAGCAGGCGATTACGTACTTCAGACGCCAGGGCCGAATTTACAGATCCCAGCGTGAGCAGCAATTGAAAACGTACCTTGATATCTTTGTCATTTTGTAAAGCCATCAGCGCACTACCCAGCGCCGGATCCTCTTTTAAATGTAGCCCGGCTAATTTAACCGCATTCTCTCTGATCCCCGAAATACTATCTTTTAAAGCGCGACTGACCAATGCAGGCTTCAACGCGCCCATTCCTTCAAGCGTCCATAAAGCATGAAGCCTTCCCATTGCCGAAGGGCTTTCGGCTGCCGTCTCTTCCAGCCCCGGGATATCATTCGTATCGGCACGGTCAACCAATAGCCTTTGCGCATGCATCCGCCACCAGTTGTTCGGATTAGCCAGTTCCCTGATCAGCGTCGTGCCGTCCGCGTCTCCCAGCTGTAATCCCTTTGTCCAATCCGCTTTTTTGCCGTTGGTGGCGCTGATACGATATATCCGCCCTTTGTCTATGCCATCATACAAATTGCCTGCCCGGATCGCCTCTTCCGACATCCATTCCGGGGATTCTATAACTCTGCGGTAGTAATCCAGTACATACAGTGCACCATCCGGACCTACATACATATTTACCGGACGCGACCAGGCGTCGGTAGAGGTCAGGAATTCTTTATTGGGAAATACCCGGCTCGCTACATAACTCACACCACTGTCTCTTAAAGCATCCACGTGCACCAGATTGCTCACCGGCTCAGCAATAAAAGTAGCGTTGCGGTAAGGCTCCGGAAAGTCCTCGGCCAGATAGGCCGTAAGCCCACTCCCTGAGGTCATGGTTCCTACATCGGTAAATATCTGTCGGTCGGGGTTAATCGTGGTAGGAAAAACTTCAGGGGCGTTCAGGTGGTCGCTCATGTTGTGACTGGCTTCTGTGGGTGGCAGCTGAGGATTACGGGTTAAATACCGCTGCGCGATGATCTCCTGGTAGCCCTGGTTGGAATTGTTGCAGCCAAACCAATGCCCCCATTGGTCAAATGTGTGACCAAACTGACAACGGCTTGACATTTCTTCCAATAAATATTTATCGGGCTGAAAGCGTACCGAACGCCCGCTGGCGTTTTGGGGCAGGCGTACCGCATGCGGTTTTGAAGGATAATAGATCTCGGTTCCTTCATCTCCAAACTCTTCGGCATAGTCTCTTGACTTCACAACTCCTTCATGCGCGGCATATACCCAGTTGTCCAATCCGTATACCGGGTTGTTCAAATTATGCTGGGGATTGGTTAATGCAAAACCAGTGAGCACGGTATCCATGATATCGGCTTTACCGTCACCATCCGAGTCTTCCAGATAATAGATATTTGGCGAATCCGTTATTATAAAACCTTTCTTCCAGCGTAAAATACCGGTAGGTAATATCAGTCCTTCTTTAAACAGCGTTCGCTTATCCATGATGCCATCTCCATTGGTATCGCTCAGCATCACGATATTGCCGCTACCGCTTTTATCCAGCGGGTAGCCATGCATCTCCACCACAAACATCCGTCCGTACTCGTCTATCTCCATATCTACCGGTGAAGTGACCAGGGGTTCCGATGCGATCATTTCTATCTTAAAACCCTCAGGAACCTCCATCGTCGCAAGCGCAGCTTCAGCCGCTATAGCGCCACGGGATAAATCAGGCTTTTTTGGATTACAACGCACCCCTGCCAACAATAAAATAGCAATAAAATAATACGTGTGCGGTTCGAATAAATGCAGCTTCATATAAAATACTGAAAATTACCTTCTTTTTCAATCTCAAAATTTTCTGCAGGGAAGTTTCTCGTCTATCGTTTACCATTCGTTTGTGCTTCTCCTTTACCCCTTCCGGTGCCCGCGCCCAGGGGAAAAGGCGAGTGGCCCGTTACTCCGTCAGAGACTTCACACTAAAGTAAAAAATATTGAATAATGGGGGGGTGGCTTTGGGTCCATTATCTTCTTTCATTAGTGTCCGCAAAAAAATAAAGTTGGTTCTTTGAAAGTCTCGCCGGATATCAAGGTTTGATCAAAATTTAATTTGATGATCATTTGAAATACTATTCTATAATTTTCTGAGATGATCTCGGGGGCCTGTAAGTGTTGCATACCTCGAAGACCACCATTTCTGTTTTAATATGTTATTGCTGCAACCGTGCACGATGCAGATGGATTGGATAAACTTGTTTATGAAACTGACGGACACTAATGATTTCAAATATTTATTGCCCCGATTTTTTTACACTTTTTTTTATCTCATCCCATGTCCAGGGGTCTTTTCTGTCTGCGAATTCCGCTCTCACTTTCTTAACCTGTTCCGGCTGTACCAAAACAAAGTGATTGATATACCCCTCACTCATTTTAGGGAAGCTTCTCATACTCAAATCATAGCGTAAATAGTTTAACACCGACGCAATCCACTCATCACTGTTGGCAGCCATCGCAGGCATCTGGTCTGGATAAGTTTTTCCATCTATCGCTCCTTTTAACCCATGCAGCAGTATCTTAATCACTCCTTCTTTATATTCCAGCAGCCTGAATTTGCCAATGAGTGGCGGAGCAATCTGCGTGGGCAGCCCCTGACCTTCCGTGCCATGACAGGAAGCGCACAATGACTGAAAAATAGTGGCCCCATTCAACACCAGTTCCCGATCGGACTCTTTTAAGTTTACTAACCTGGCACCGTATTGCCTTATCTCTTCGTTTTTTTCCATTGTAGCTGCTATGCCAGTCAATAATTTGTCGTTTGCATTCTTTGACAGGATATCCCTTATGATCTTTTTTGCTTTGTCTGTATGACTGTAGTTCAGCGACAGAACCAACTGACCAAGCACTTCAATACGCTCATCGTCCCTTATCAGAGCTAAAGCATCTATTATCTCCGGGTCGTCCTTTTTCAGATAGGGTTCACTAAGCCAGATACCTGTTTTCCTGATCTGAACATTTTTGTCTTCAATGGTCTTATGTACAATGGCTTTATTCATGGCATTCAAGCCTTCAAGCGTCCACAAGGCATGTATTCTTCCCAGAACTGAAGGCTTCTCTGAAAGGATACCTTTTTTTCCTAAAGCAATTTTTTGCAAGTCAGGTATTGCGGAGGTATCATTGCGGATTATAATCTCTTTTTGGGCATTATCCCGCCACCAGCCGTTGGGATGATCCAGATAAGTAATCAGCCTGGCTGTTGATTCCTCCAGCATCCGCGGTTTTGGGCCCCGCTGAAAACCATCATGCACCAGACGATAGATCCTGCCGTTCCGGGTGTTCCTGTCCAGTCCTTTGCTAACAATCTGGTCGTACAAAAAGCTACCCGGCTGCGCCCAGGCAGATTCCTGGATAATACCCCGGTACATGTCTGTTATATAAATACATCCGTCAGGTCCTGTATAAGTACTCACCGGCCGAAAGTTCATATCCGTTGAGGTTATAAATTCATCCTGCTCGTATACATTTTTAAGCTGAATTGTTCCATCATCCTTCCGGATTATTTTGGCTCTTCTGATGAGCCTTCCCACAGGCTCAGCCACCAGGTAGTCGCCTTTCATATTATCAGGAAGCCGGTCGCCTCTGAAAACAGATTGACCGCAGGCAGCGGTAAAGCTAACCAGCGTGCTGTCTGCCCTCAGGTTCGCTGCTCCTCCGTTAGCATCAGGCGTTTTAATGATCGGCCAGGTGGCAGCAAATACAGGATCTGCATGGCTATCAAAAAAATCAAGCTGTCCGTATACCGGATTAATTTGATATCCGGCAGCAGCAATACCGGAGGCAGCTCTGCTAAAAAACAGGCGTCCATAATTATCATGAGTCAAACCCCATTGACCATTGTTTCCATAAATAAGAGAATCTGCCTGTAGTTGGCCATTCTTATACCGGTATCTTACGGGGTCTGTGGTTACATATATCCAGTTATCAAGATTCCAGTCTAACCCGCTACGTTGATGCTCCACATTGCCATATGCCTTTTTGTCCTTTTGAAATACTGCTCTTTTTTGATCGGCTTTTCCATCGCCATCGCTGTCTTTATAGGCATATATGTCAAATGTATTGGTTTCATTTACCAGCAGCTCATTGCCAATACAAAGCAGCATGCGGGGGGTTACCAGACGGTCAACGAACACAGAACTCTTGTCCATTTTCCCATCATTGTCTGTATCTTCCAGTAGCATGATCCTGCTTCGGGCCTCATTCTCTCCTTTGGCATCTATGGTTTGCATATAAGTCTCCATCTGCGCTACATACATCCGGCCATTCCCATCCCAGGCAATTGCTACGGGCTCTGATATCATGGGTTCACTGGCCACTAACTCCAGGCGGTAGCCCTCAGGGAGCCGAAATGTTTTTAAACTTTCCCCCGGGGATAAAGGAACCGTTGTTGGATTGGGATTTACTTTACGGGGGCTCGCAAAGCCAGCTTCCTCTTTAACTGGATGCTGTATGTCATTTAATGGTATGGCTGTGTCTGAATTATTTGTGATTTCCGTGCAACTGATACCTGCCAGAAAGAAGCCAATGATCAGGTTGAATTTGCAGAAGCATCTTTTCATATCGCCATATCTTTAGTTTTCTTCTTTTATCGTAATGTCTTTATAGGAAACCAGCGTTTTACCGGCTCCATGAATTTGTAATCCTATCAGACCGGATTGCGGGAGAGATATATCAGCCTCGGTATAATCCACTGTTTGACGGCCATTAAGGAATATAAGAATATGGCGATCTTTACTCCTGATCTCAAGATCATTCCATTTACCTGGCTTCAGTAATTCACTCACTATGGCGGAATCAGGTTGTGCAAGAGTTTTATTACGTCTTGATTCATCGTACAGGCTTGCCCAATATCCCGGACCAAGATCAGCTTGGTAGCCTGTCATTTCATAGGGAGGATCTGTGAGCCGCTGACTGTGAAACTGAACCCCTGCATTAATAAATCCTTCGCTCCCCGTTAGCTTGAATTTCAGCTTCAATACAAAATCTCCATAACTGCCCGTAGTAACCAGAAAATGATTGTGAGGTGTTATTTCGGTCAACGAACCCGCTTCTATAGCACCATCCCGGATACGCCAGACAGAAACCGTATCGCCCTCCCATCCTTTAAAACTCTTACCGTCAAATATCAGCTTTTCGTTTTTATCGGCAGAAACCCGGTGGATTGTACTTGTGTTACAACCCACAGGAATGAATAACACAAACGATGCTCTTAGCAATAAGACTGCGGCTGCCTTCGGAATATAGACCATGCACGTGATAATTTTCAATTCATGAACGTCATTAAAAACTGCCCCGAAAAATACTTTTGGGTTTACCGGTTAGCTATCAACAGTGTATTCAATATTATAAAGTTAAGCGGTTGGCACTGCGCCAACCGCAGGGAAACCCATTTTATATCATTCCCGGCATGGTTGCCTAATAGCCATCGTTCTGACAAAGCGCCGGGTTCAGATCTCTTTCAGATTGCGGGACAGGCCATTTATACCATGCGTCCTGAAATGTGATACCATACTCATCCATTAAAAATTTAGCCGCCTGGTGAGTACGCATGTAATGAAACCAAATATTGGGCTCAAAATTCAATTCCCAGCGCCGTTCCTGCATTATATCGCTCATAAAAACATCTTCGTCTGCCGAAAAAGATTTCGCGGTAATTTTTGCTCTCAGCCTCACTTTGTTCAACTCCGAGTAAGCCTGCTCCGGCTTTCCCGACTTAAACAATGCTTCGGCATAATTGAGCAGGAACTCAGCATACCTCATCAATGGAATATTGGTACCGTTGCCCCAATATGGACTTGGTCCATGCCAGTATTTTGTTGTAAAAGCCGAATTCCTGCTTACTACATTTGCTGGTATGGTAACAGGTGACGTCATTTTTTCACCAAAGTAAGTTTCGCCAACTGCTACTATTAAATTACGCCTTCTGTCATCATCAGGGTCAAACGAATCCGCTAATTTTCTGTTCATAATGATCCCTGCCCAGCCTCCTCCAGGGGCATACTCATCTCCTATCCCTCTCGGAGAGGTCCATTGCTCCAGATAATTTCCGCTGTTAGGCATTACACCGCCCCAATCAAATTCCGTATTGTCTATATCCCTGTATTGGATCTCGAAAATAGACTCATCGTTATTCTTATGTGCTAAAGAAAAAACATCCCTCACATTAGGTAACAATTTATATTCTCCCAAAGCCATTAGCTTTTCGGATGCAGTTATTGCATTTGACCAGTCCGCTTTGTAGAGGTAAGCATTTGCCAGATAGGCCAGGGCAGTGCCTTTTGTAGCTCTCCCCAAATTTTCAGCCCCCCAGTCTGTGCGGGTTGGAAGCTTTTGTGAAGCATCAGTCAAATCCAGGATCACCTGATCCCAGACTTCGTCTTCACTACTGCATTCCATTTTCTTTTGTGATTCCTCATAACTTTCCAAAATGAGCGGACAACTACCGTATGCCCGGGCTATATTGAAGTATGCGAATCCTCTGAAAAATTTAGCTTCTCCTTCAATAACTGCTTTGTCCGTTTCGGAAACAACAGAAGGGGCGTCTTCTAACTTATCTAATATTAAATTAGCCCTGCCCGCTATCTTGTAAAAGGTTCCCCAGTAACTTGTTATATCACCGGAACCCGGCGTGAGGTACTGGTTAATCTGAACGGGTATTTCATCTGCCCCGGGTACCACATCCTGCGAAATCAGGGCCGGTATCTGTATCCAGGCAATGCCACCGGTTTGCGGGCCGCCTGATCCCTGCATTTCGCGGTAGGTTCCGAAAATAGCTTTCTCAAAGCTGGCTTTATCTTTAAAGGTATCATCGTCGGTTAGGGTACCATCCTGTGAAAAAGATCTTAAGAAATCCTTTTTACACGAATGCAAGACAAATGACGAGGATATAGTTAAAATGATCAGTGCAATTGTTCTTTTCATAACCTTTTTTTTAGAATTGAAAATTAATTCCCACCATAAATGTTCTTGGTGTGGGATATCGCCCAAAGTCAACTCCTGTGGTCAAAGGGTTTTGGTTGGTTGTCCGGTTTACGCTGCTGCTACCCACTTCGGGATCGTAACCTGAATATTTCGTGAAGGTGTAGAGGTTCTGTGCGGAAAGGTATAGCCTGGCTTTGTTTAAGCCCCATTTACTGAACCATGCTGGCGGAAAGGTATAGCCCAACTGAAGGTTGCGTATCCTCACAAATGCACCATCCTCGATATAATAGGAAGAGAACCAACGGTTAGACGCCGGGGCATCGTATGCATTGCGGGGCATCGTGTTACCGGTACCCTCGCCGTGCCAGCTATTGAGCAGATCGGTTGACCCGTTAGCCAAACCGGGACCACCAAAGAAATGTAGGTTATAAAGGTATGCCCTTGTCAAATTAGCGATCTGGGCGCCTGCCTGTCCATTCAGAAAAACCGTTACATCAAAATGCTTATACTCCATGTTCAGGGAAAATCCAAAAGTATATTTAGGAAGACCATTACCTGTTATGGTTCTGTCATCGGGGTTTATCTCACCATTCCCGTCCACGTCTTTATACCTGCGATCGCCGGGGAAAACACCACCCAATCCCCCTTTGCTGACTTCCTCGTCATTCTGATAAATACCATCTGTAACGTACCCCCAAAAATTAGCTATCCGTTCCCCGATCTCCGACCGGGTGGATGCACCACCGTCAACACCTCCAAAAGAAATAGAGTAGGAGACATAGCTCTTCTCGTCGCCGGTAAGCCGGGTAATCTTATTGCTTAAGGTTGAAAAATTTCCGTTGACAGAATAGGAGAGCTGCCCGATGCTGTTATGGTAGCCTAATGAAAACTCAAATCCTTTGTTCAGCATGGAGAAGCCGTTGACCAGCTCAAAGTTGCCGTTTATTCCCACATAGCTTGGCAGCGGCGACGCCCCCAGCAAATCATTCAATCTTTTGTAATAATAGTCTGCAGTGAACACCAGTTTCTGCCCAAGCAGTGCTGCATCCAGTCCAATATCAAATTGAGAAGATTTTTCCCAGTGAATATTAGGATCGCCTACCTTATCCGGATAAATTGCCGGTACCTGCCTGTGATCCGTGCCTACAATGTATTCATATCTTCCGGCCTGGTTAGAATAAGTAGTTAAGTATTGAAAGTTGGGGATATTTTGATTCCCAACCAAGCCATAGCTGGCCCGCAGCTTTAGTTCGTTGACAAACCGGACGGATTCCATAAAATTCTCCTGAGAAATACGCCACCCAACGGATGCTGACGGGAAATTGCCATATTTTTTATTAGGTCCGAATTTAGAAGATCCGTCCCTGCGGAAGTTGGCTGCCAGCAAATATTTTCCATCATAATCATATGTAAGCCGGCCGAAATAAGAAAATAATGAGAAATCCGTAGGCTGCCCGCTGGCATTTCTTCTGGCGATATTATCAGTAGCGTCTATGCTGTTTTGCCCGTCGGCGTTACCGGTGCCATTTACGGAAGGATATCGGGAACTATTCTTTAGCGCATCGGTACCAGCCATCACTTCAAACGTATGTTTCCCGATTTCTTTTGAGTAGTTCAGCGTATTTATCCAGTTCCATTGATTATAACGGTACCATCCTTCGCTGTAGTTGGATAAGGCAATATACTGCCCTACATGATCTATTTCATTAGGTGCCTCTTTCACAATAGCCTGGCTCAGGTTGCTGCCGGTTGAGAGATTCATGGTCGTACGGAACTTCAGACCTTCAATGAGCTCTGCTTCCGCGAATGCTGCGGTTTGGAGATCGAAATTGCTGGAAGGCATCCTTATATGATCTTTTGCATAGGTATATACTTCATTATTGATATTGCTTGCGTAAAACTGTGTGTTGGCTGTTTTGGCAATAAAATTGTATCCGTTCCAGCCAAAATAATTGTTATCATTCCAGAGTCCTTCCTGGTCAGTATAAATAGGCGTTGTGGGCTGTAACTGAGAGGCATTGCTTAATATGCCCGCAAAAGACTGGTCTGTGTAAACAGTCTGTTTTTTCTCATAAGCCAGGTTAGCGATCGCGCCCACTTTAACCCTTTTAGATATATTATAATCAGATTTAAAATTAGCTGTGTATCGCTCATACCCGGAGCCAATTATAATCCCCCCGTTTTGGAAATATCCAAGCGACAGGAAAGAGCGGGATCTTTCTCCGCCGCCCCCCATTGAAATGCTATAGTTTTGAATGGATGAAGTACGGAAAACAGCATTCTGCCAGTCGTATGTTGGGAGACTTTCGGGGTTATTCCAGTCCGGGTTAGTGGCGTAACCGGAGTTGCTCAGGTTTTCATTGGCCAGTTTGGCAAATTGAGGCCCGTTCAATAAATCAATTTTCCTGGCGGTACTTTGAATGCCTGCATATGCATCCACATTTATCCTTAAGCTGCCGGCTTTCCCGCCTTTTGTAGTTACTAACACTACGCCATTGGTGGCACGTGATCCATAAATTGCTGCAGCAGATGCATCCTTTAATATATCAATCCTTTCTATGTCATTAGGGTTGATGATATTCAGCCCGGTTGGCAGGGGAATACCGTCCACAACATATAGGGGCTCTGTAGAAGAATTGAGCGACCCAACACCACGGATCTTAACAGAAACACTTCCGCCGGGCTCTCCCGAATTCTGGGTGACCTGCACTCCCGCGATCCGGCCCTGCATTGCCTGGTCTAACCCGGTAACAGCAACTGCATTGATATCTTTATTACTTACAGAAGAAATGGCACCCGTCACTTTTCTTTGACTCTGTGTTCCATATCCTACCACCAGCACCTGCTCCATTTCACTGACTGCCTGTTTCAGCTTTATGGAGAGCGTTTTATTTTGCGTTACTCCTATTTCCTGCGGTACATACCCTACAAACGACACTACCAGCACATCTCCCGGGTTTGCGTCGATGGTAAAGCTTCCATCACTGCCGGTAATAGTGCCTTTGGCCGTTCCCTTTACTGCAATGCTAACGCCAGGCAGGGGCTCGCCGGTTTCCGAAAGCACTTTCCCGTTAATTTCTAATAAAGGAATGTCCTGGTCCTGGACTTCAGCAGGTATGGTAAATACTTTTTTTTCCTTTGGCTTTGTGGTAACTATAATTGTATTATACCGGATCAGGAAGCCAAGCGGCTGATCCCGGAAGCAGTATTGCAACGCGTCTGTGAGATCTGCATTTTGTACATGGATGGAAACCCGTTTTGCCTTTTTTAGCAGGTCGGGGTTGTAAACAGCATCATAACCCGTTTGGGTTTTTACCAACTCAAATATCTGTTCCAATGAAAGGTTTTTGCCCGAGAGGGAAACTTTCTGGGAGTAGGTTGTGGCACTTACGTGCAAACAGGCAACCAATAGCAACAAAGCAGTTAATTTCATATAAAGCAATGTTTGCGCCCATAAATGCCCTTTTACCGAAAAGGCATTGCCATAAGCATTTTGGTTCATACTTTTGTTAAGTTTTTGATTTACGAAATTGTTTTTTAGCCGAAGCAACCGCAGTATTTCAAAACTATCGGGGATCCTGTTACAGCAGGGTTCCCGTTTTGTTTTACCACCGGTTATTTTTACAGATGGGTCATTTGATCATAAGCATATTATTGGTGATTGATAATATTATGTATAGTCTGATTTTTCTTAACGGCTGGCGCTCACCGTAATGCTTTTTCCCTGTCTTATGAACCTTACCCTACCCTCACTCTCCAATATCTCCAGCAGCTTTTCTATATTGTCCTTACGGCCTATCCCCCCCGAGAACCGGATAGCGCTGAGATCGCCCTCTGTTTTGATCTCCACATCATACCAGCGTGCTATCTGGCGCATTATGCTCACCACACCGGTATTGTTAAACCTGAATCTTCCGTTCTTCCAGGCCAGCACTTCCTCCATATCGGGATGACTTTTGTTAAACACGGCGCCATTAACCGCTATGCTTGCCTGCTCACCCGGTACTATTTTCATCCGGGCGCCTGCTTTTCTTACCACTACCGATCCTTCCACTAAGGTTGTTCTCATTGCATCCTCATCAGGATAGGCATTGATATTAAAACGGGTACCCAGCACCGTTACTTGCATCCCTCCCGCCGTACCTGCACGCGGAACAACAGAAACCCTGAACGGCTTTGATTGATCCCTCGCTACCTCAAAATATACTTCTCCCGTTATGGTTACCTTCCGTTCCCTATCCGTAAAAGCAGTAGGGAAGCTTATTGATGAAGCGGCGTTCAGCCACACTGCCGTTCCATCCGGCAACACAACCTGGTACTGTCCGCCACGCGGTGTGGTAATGGTATTAACAGAAACGGGCCGCCCGTCTCCCTTCAAAAGCTTCGATGCATCATACACCAGCCTGCCGCTCTTATTTAATATGTTTACATTGCCCTGTTCTTTGATAACATCCTGCATGGTGCTGTCTAATACCACCTGCGACCCGTCTGAAAGTGTCAGCACGGCTTTGTCGCTACCCGGTAGTATGGTATCAGTTGCAGCTACCGGTTTATCTGCCGGATATTTGCCAACTGTACCTGCAAAAAACCAGGCAGTTCCCGCAATAGCAGCTATTAAGGCAGCGGCGGCCAGCCATTGCACTATTCTTCTGCTTATCAAATGCCTTTTAGCCGGCGGCTCTATCGCGGGCAGACCAATACCCGCTCTTTCAAAAACGTGTTGTATATGAAGCGCTGTGTCTGCTCCTTCCATCTCCAGCAACGTGTTGCCCAGGGTTTCATCATCCAGTAATTGTTCAAATAATGCCCGGTTTTCTTCCCTGCTCTTTTTCCATTCATCCAGCTTTCGCATCTCCTCTCCGGAGATACTGCTATCCCGGTATTTGCGAATTAAACCCGCAATCCATACCGACTCTTGTATTTCTTTTTCCGTCATAGGAAGACGTTACTTTATATATACTACACCGCAAGGCGGCATTTGTACCATCCTTTTTTCACTTTTTTATTATTGTTGTTCCGGAAAAGCTTTCCGGGTCTTTACCGGCTTTGTTTTGCTCCACCTGAACAATCCCTCCGGAGCAGATTGCATCTATTTTGTAGAGGCCCCGAAGAATATGCCTATCTATTTTATACTGCTAACGATGAAGCCATATTGAAAACACAACGAGCAACAGAGGATCTTTCTGCTTCAGCCACTGTCTTAACAAAGCCAGGGCTTTGCTTTTTTGATTGCGGACGGTTTGATGGGAGAGGTTTAAATGAGCCGCTATGGCTTCGTTGCTCATCTTTTTATAGTGGCTGAGTATAAATATTTCACGCATTTTAGCAGGCAGGCTGTCAATTGATTTCCGTATTTCAGCCAGCAGCTCCGAATATATTATTTCCGCTTTATCGCTATCCCCGCTTTCATTCCCATATAATTGCATAAATGCCGTTGCCCGTGTTTCTTCCCTTTGCCTGGATCTTAATACATTAAGGCAGCCATTCCGTACAGATGTATACAAAAAGCCCTTAACTTCCCCGAAACCGGCAAATTGGGCACGCCGCTCCCATAATTTTATGAATACCTCTTCTATAACATCTTCAGCTTCCGCACTACTTATACGGACTACCCTGCAGGCGTATCTGCCAAGCACAGGGAAATATATCCGTATAAGATGATGAAAGGCGGCGCTGTCGCCCTGTTGCAGCAACCGGAAGTAATCATCGTCATTACAGGAATTCAACTTCATGAATAGGAAAAGAATTAGGTCAATCTTTCACAATTTACAACTCATCACCATATTCCGGCTAAAACAGGCTGTTCGGAGTAATACCTGATCACGAAAGAGCAGACCAACAGGAGTGTGCAGGCATACCGAAGGTGTTTTTAAGGACCAGGCTCCCGTTATCAATTTTAATCTTTATTCGGTATTGTTTCAGGTGTTCCGGAATGGAACAGAAATCCAAAATGCCATTACACTTAACAGCCGGCGTTCAGGAATGGGGTAACCACGATCTGCCGTCCAGTTTCCACCCGCTGTAGTCTACCTGAAACCCCAGCCATTCCACTATGGTGGGCATAATATCCACTATGGTGATCTTATTTAAAGGAATATCCGTATTGCAGAGATCCTTTTGCGGCATCGTCCGTTCGGGCGGGGAGCTGAGTTGAAAATCGTAACCTCCTCCGGCATGGTCTTTAAACAAATTCCCGCTACGATCAAAACATTTCCACCATCCCAGCAGCTTATCTTTATAAGGATCATTATCTTTTATCGTTGTATCGCAACTATTGGCTGCTATATAACTATCACTCAATATGGTGTTCCAGATCTTTACATTTGCCATGATGAAATTACTCTTACCATAACCTTCAGTTATATCTTCATTCATAACAAGCTTAACCGGCGTATCTCCCGGTGGGCGGATCGTTGTTAAACCAGACATGCCGGCCGAGCCGCATTTCACGCCATCCTGAAAAATGGTCATATCCCCGTTGCGGTCAAATACAGCAGTAAGTGTATGCCAGCGCCCATCGTTCAGATCAGGTACGCTTAAGGCATCAACGTCTACCCGTCTGTTGCCATCTGATATATTCGCTTTCCAGCTTTGCCCTTTTATATTGATCACAAACCCCCGGTTCATCCCGCTAACCCAGTTTTTATTGGTAATAAAAGGTATATCGCCGGATAAACGTATAGCCATTACCTGAAACTGGATGGTTAGCGCGGCATAATCATCCACATCATAAAAGTCGGTTAAAAATGCATATTGCCCGACCCGGTCATCAGACAATTCCACTATCCGAAAAGCATCAGGGTCAGAAAGCACTTCTTTGGTTGAAAAGCTTTTATTATGAAAAATGGCAAAAATATTTTTTTCGGTATATGAAGCGCCGCCATGTGAGGTTCCTTTTCCTCCATGATCGGTTGAAACTACGATCAGCCAGTTTTCTTTGGCGAAGTCTTTGCGTGAACGAAGTGCAGCTAAAACCTCGCCCACATAGGTATCTGCTTTATTTATTGCGCCCATATACCGGGGCTCTGCCAGATCATAGCCATAAGAATGACCTGCCCCATCTACTTCATCAAAATGGAGGAAAAGCAGATCGGGATCTGCATTTTGTAAGCAGGCTACCGCACTGTCCTTAACAGCCGCATCATTTTTGGCATTTATGCGTATTCCGGCATCCACGGCCAGGTATTGATTGATAGGCGACCAGTTACATATAGAGACGGCATGAATATCGGGTTGAAGTGTTTTTAAGTAGTGGTACAACGCGGGATAGGTTCCATAATTTGCACTGGAAAAATCATTATCAAGCACTCCATGTTTGTTGCTCCACACTCCCGTAAGCATAGATGACCAGCCTGGTCCGCTAATGGTTGGCGCCTGGGTTACCGCATCAAAACTATAGATGGCGTTGGGTAACAGTCCGTGAATATTAGGAGCATCAGCCACCCTCATTGCATCGCCCCTGCAACCATCAATGCCAATGATCAGTACTTTTTGTATTTCTTCCGGTTTGGGATCCGGAAGAGGAGTAACAATGCCTGTATCATTTCCCCCGGGCGGTACGGCAGCTTCAAAATCGCCTTTAAAGCAGGACAGCTGCATTAAAAGCAGAAACGCCATTGCCGTACATAAAAACCGGGAAGGGTTGTTCATAATTGCATGATTTTAAAATACCGGCATGTTTGCAAAATTGATATTTAATAAACCCCGGTGGTTGCTCCCGATGTTTATAAATAATAAACTTTGTTTACTATAACATAAAAAGGACAATTCACCAAATTAAGCACATATTTATTATAATAAAAATCATTCCTGCATTTTCTTTATAAAAAATGCATTTGTCATTCACCGCAAGAGATCGTTTCCCCCATACCCAACAAACATATAATCGTCAGTATGTTTAATTTGAGTTTTATCGTTTCTTTTCAAAAATCCATAATAGCTTTATAGCAGCAAACTTCCGGTACCCTGTATCTATCGCCATCTATTCCCTTTCCGTTCCCTTTTCATTTTTCAATAGGCTATATGAAGCAATACAACCAGCCTGTAGATCTTATTATTCATCCCCGCGCCGCAACATCCCCTCAGGCAAAGTTTAAGCTGCGGCCCGGAATTCAGAAACGTATCCTGCAAAAACTGGAATGGGCAGGTATACCCGTGCACACTGTGAAGGAATCTGCATTGGCAGGCGTGTTATCTATATCAAAATCTACATCCATACCATGCTGTAACGTATATGCCAAAACAAAAATCAACGATGCAGAAGTGAACCCCTGGGATGTGGCGCATATGGCCCGCACTGCATTAAAAGATCCTTATACATTTGTAGAGCCGGATTTTTTACAGGAGTTCCTCATCGACAGAAAAGTTGGTGTCCCACCGGGAAAAACAGATGCGAAATCGTTTGGAAACAGAAATAATGATATCAATTATGATAAAGACTGGCCGCCGCACCAAAATATGATCTGGCATTTAGATGACGTATATTCACAGTTAAGGTCAGCGAGAGAGCATATGGCAGATGCAGAGCCTGTTATACGCATCGCCCACCTGGATACGGGCTACAGTCTTACGCATTCTATTGTACCCGATGCTGTAAAGACAAACAAATGGCAACGCAATTTTGTAGAAGGAGAGCCGGTGGATGACGCACACGACCCTCTGCGGGATGGCTTTTTAAAAATGCCCGGCCACGGTACGGCAACGCTGGGATTGCTTGCCGGCAATAAAATTAAAGTGCCTTCGGGTAAAGGTGAATTCTATGATTATTTAGGCGGCGCCTGGTTTGCTGAAGTTATTTGCTGCCGGATCGCATCTTCGGTGGTATTGTTAAAGACAAGCGCTTTTGCAGAGGCTTTGAACTATGTCACCCAACTTACTGCTACGGGCACACCTGTTCATATTGTATCATTAAGCATGGGCGGCGCTCCTTCGGCATCCTGGGCAAAAGCGGTAAATGCCGCTTATGAGGCAGGTATTACAGTGGTATCCGCCGCAGGCAACAATTTTAATGGCTTACCCACTAGGCATGTAATATATCCGGCCAGGTTTGGAAGAGTGATCGCGGCCTGTGGGGTTACCTACGATATGGGGCCCTACTTTACACTGAAGCCGGGTGAAATGCAGGGCTGCTTCGGTCCTGACCGGCATATGAAAAAAGCATTGGCAGCATTTACCCCCAATATGCCATGGGCAAATGCAGCAGCAAATAATATTGGCTTTAACGGAGCCGGCACTTCCTGTGCTGTGCCACAAATTGCTGCTGCCGCTGCTATTTATTATAAAAGGTATTACGACCGCTTGAGCAAGCTCGAACCATGGCAGCGCGTGGAAGCCGTGCGCCATGCACTGTATACATCTGCAAAGAAAACAGTAAACCATGCACCGCTGCCTTACCGGCATTATTTTGGCAATGGCATATTGCAGGCCAATGATGCATTGAAAATCCCTGTGGCGGCGCAACTAACAAAAACCCCGGAAGATCGTGTGCCCTGGTTCCCTGTGCTGAGCACGATCTTTAAAAATAAGGATCCACAGTCCATGCCCGTTGTGCAGATGTACAATTCGGAGCTGGCACAACTGGTGTATACTTACCCCGAACTGTCGAAGCTGATTGATGATGGAACGCGGCCGTACGAAAGAGTGGGCATTAGAAAATGGAAACAGTTCAGAGATGCGGTAATATCCCATCCCCACAGTTCCGCGAGCCTGAAAGAATTCCTGCAACAGCCATCGCTATAAATTATTTATACACTGTTAATATCAACTGCCATGTATGC
>NZ_DAOMOZ010000042.1:0-28032 GCF_035444585.1 Agriterribacter sp. | reverse complement strand
ATTTCGCCGGAAAGCATTGATGCAATGATCGAAGCGCATGCCAAAGCGGGAACCCTCCTCGGAGGATTTTTTAATTACCGGTTTACCGATACCGTTCATTTGCTGAAAAGTGCTGTTGATGAAGGCAGGTTTGGAACAATTACCTATGCCTCGGTACATGTGCCCTGGTGGAGAAGCGATGAATATTACGAGCACAAGTGGCGTGGTACCCTGCAGCTGGATGGAGGCGGAGCCATGATGAACCAATCCATTCACATGGTAGATATGTTACAATACATTATGGGACCCATTGATTCCCTACACGCTTATACCGCCACGCTTGGCCACAATATAGAAGCCGAGGATACGGCAACTGCCATCCTGCGATTCAAAAATAAAGCCCTCGGCTCTATTTATGGTTCCACCGCTTCTTTTCCGGGTCAGCCGCGCCGTATAGAAATTACCGGAACCAGGGGAACGGCTATACTGGAAGACAACAACATCAAAGTGTGGCAGTTTGCTGCCGAAACAAAAGACGATGAAAGGATCCGGTTACAATATGCAACAACTGAAAGTGCCGGAGGTGCGGCAGATCCTTCAGCTATCCCGTTTGAACTGCATGCAAGAAATATTGCAGCATTTATCTCATCTCTTGAAACAGGGCAGCCCTTTGAAATTGATGGAAATGAGGCCCGCGAGGCAGTAGAAATCATACTCGCCATGTATACATCCGCAAAAGAAAACCGGTCTTTTGAATTTAAGAAAAACGCATAGCTGACCTGAAGGCTAACCCCCATCACCCATTTTAAAATTTTCACATCCCCCATTCCCCACATTCTCACATTCCCACATCTTCACATTTATCCCGCGATCTGACGCTCCTTTGTCGCGTGCCGACCGCTGCATTTGTCACATTCCCACGTCTTCACATTACCTTCTTTATAAACAGCCGTCCCGAGTTGATGCCGAGCACCACATCGCTGAGGCCCATAGCCAGTGCTCCGAACATAGGATTAAGAAAACCCAGAGCCGCCACAGGAATGGCTACGATATTATAACAAAATGCCCAGAACAGGTTTTGCTTTATGGTAATGAAAGTGTGCCTGCCCAATCCCAATGACAAAGGAAGATTTTTGAGGCCATGATTCATGAGCACTACGTCGGCTGTTTGAATAGCAACTTGCGATGCATCGCTCAGAGAAATCCCGATCGTTGCTTTGGCCAGCGCCGGCGCGTCATTGATACCATCGCCCACCATCGCTGTGGGAGCCTGAAGGGCGAGCGATTCAATAACAGCTGATTTTTGTTCGGGGGTTTGCTCCGCCACTACTTTATCAATACCGAGTTCTGCAGCCAGACGTTCACTTTTGGCACTGCTGTCGCCGCTTAACAGGTAAGTAATGATCCCTTTGCTGCGCAGGTAGTTCACCACTTTTTTTGCTTCGGGCCGTATGTCGTCTTTAACATCTATCCATCCGATAAGCTTATTGTTTTTCAGGATATATACATTATGGGCATTGTTGGTAGTAAGTGCAGCAGCGATTTTATAAGAGCCCGCCCAATATTCATCACCCTCTTTGCTGATTGCTTTTATCCCGAACCCTTTTACCTCTTCTATTTTCGCCCATCGTATCTCAGTTTTTGCCGGTGTGCCGGGCAGGCGGGTTTTCCAGGTTTTGGTTATGCTTTTGGCAATGGGATGATTGGAATATTTTTCAAGTGAACAGGTAATCATTTTCAGTTCTTCTTCGGAGATGCTGCTATCCGTTACCCGGAACTGATCAATTGTTAGTTCACCTGTTGTTAATGTACCGGTTTTATCAAATACCACCTGACGGATATCTTTAAAAAGTTCAAGACTTCCGGCATTTCGGAAAAGCACACCATTTCGCGCGGCGCGACCCAACCCTACGGCAATTGCCGCGGGGGTAGCCAATCCCAACGCACAGGGACACGAAATGACCAGTACGGCGATGCTGCGCATTAGCGAATCAGTAAAATTCTGCAACACAACATAGTTGATAATAAAAGTAAGCAGCGCGATAGCAATTACGGCAGGTACAAATATGGCGCTGATCCTGTCGGCCATCTGTTGTACCGGTGGTTTTTCACCCTGTGCCTGCTTTACCAGGTTCGCAATGTTCGCGAGCGCCGAATCACCGGCTGCTGCGGTAACCTGTGCTTTTACCGTACCGTCTGCCAGCAGGCTGCCTCCGATAAGCATATCCTTTGCATGTTTCTCCAGGGGTATGCTTTCACCGGTAATGATCGCTTCGTCCACGCTGGCATCGCCCCATAAAATTTTGCAATCGGCCGGCACAAGCTCCCCGGTTTTGATCAGCACCAGGTCGCCGGAGCGAAGGTCCTTGTTATCAACCGGCATGATCACTTCCTGATGATGTTCATCAAAAGCGATCATATTGGCAACTGTTTTTTGTGATCCGGACAAGCCTTTCAAAGCTTTTTGCGTAGATTGAACAGAAGCACTTTCCAGGTAATTGCCAAAAAAAACCAGGGTAATAATGGTGGCAGCGGTTTCGTAAAAAAGATAATCTTCGCCCAGGTTCAGCAGGGTGCCTGTAAGGCTGTACACAAAAGCGGCTGTGGCGCCCAGGGCAATAAGCACATTCATGTTGGGAATGCCGTTGCGCAGGCTCTTAACAGCACTCTTTCCAAAATACGACATTCCAACGATGTATACGGGAACACAAAGTGCGAGCTGTATCCAGGGATTCATTAGCCAGTGCCAGCCTATCCGGTCATGCAGCATATGCAAAAGCAACACCAATGTAAAAGGCAGGCAAATGAGCGTGTACTTTAAATGAATATTCATTTTTTTTTCAGGAACCTCTGCCTCATCTGCTTCCAGTGTGCCGGTTACCTTATACCCCAGCGCATCAATCCCTTTTTGTATCTGCTGCGCAGAACCGTTGCCATTTAAATCAAATGTCACATCGCCATCCACAAAATTGACCCTGATGTTTCGCACATCTTCTTTTTCGAGGTATCTGCGAATGGTGAGTGCACAGTTGGAACAATCCATTCCTTCTACTTTCCACCTTATCTTTTCCATGCCACAAAATTAGCAACCAGCACAATGATGTATGGGCCCAATCTCAAATATCTTTGCAACCCCGTATCAGTAAACCGATAAAACAGTTCATTTTTTTGCAACAACGAGGCAGGGGAGCCGCTGATTGCAGGTTACAAGTTTCAGGGGCTGTTTCAATTTGAATTTATCTTTTAGTGTTTACTTTTGTTCAATAGTTGAAATGGAAGGTACTATGTTTGGTGTTGTTATTAAGCACCGTCCCCCGCCGCCCGGGGAGAGGGAAAGAGGGTGAGGTATATCTTTGGTTTTTAATACGCTTTCATGAACATAACATTACAGCAGGCCCAGCAACAAGTTGATGACTGGATAAAAACAACAGGTGTGCGCTATTTTAACGAGCTCACGAACCTGGGAATATTAATGGAAGAGGTGGGAGAGCTGTCGCGGCTGATGGTTCGTGTATACGGAGAGCAGTCGTTTAAAGAAAGCGATAAAGGAAAGGAATTGGCCGATGAAATGGCAGATGTATTGTGGGTATTGCTCTGCCTGGCCAATCAAACGGGCGTTGATCTGACTGCTGCCCTGCAAAAGAATTTTGAAAAGAAAAGCATACGCGACGCCCAAAGGCATAAGCTGAACGACAAACTAAAAGACGGCTGATGCTGTTCCTGTTTGCAGCAGATCCATATACTTTGCAAATTTGGCAGGGTTTTTAATCCGCAAACCGCATCATATTTGATATCTGAATGCTGTTAAAAGATATACATATGTTCAAACCGCTTCTCACCTGTATGCTGATACTACTAACGGCAGCAGGCTGCAACACGAATCCCGGCAGAAGCAAAGCAGATACTCCTGCCTCAGCCAAAGCAGCCGTTTGGCTTACCGATCCGGATGCCGGTATACTTTTTAAAGAACAGCCAGCGCCTTTGTTATTTGCAGATACCGTATCGGATTCAAATGCGGCTATTGATGTGGATGATGCGCAAACCTTTCAAACCATTGATGGCTTCGGGTATACCTTAACGGGAGGAAGCGCCATGCACCTCTATAATATGGATGCCCCGAACCGGGCTGCCATATTAAAGGAATTATTTGCAACAGATAGCAATAATATAGGGGTTAGTTACCTGCGTATAAGCATTGGCGCCTCCGACTTAGATGCCAATGTATTTTCGTATGATGATCTGCCTGCAGGTCAAACAGACGAAGAGATGGAAAAATTCAGCATAGCTACCGACAGGGATTATCTCATCCCGGTATTAAAGGAAATACTGGCAATTAACCCTGCAATTCAAATATTAGGCTCACCCTGGTCGCCTCCGGCCTGGATGAAAACCAACAATAATTCAAAAGGAGGTAGCCTGCAGCCCCGGTATTACGATGCCTATGCCTGGTATTTTGTAAAATATATTTTGGCCATGAAGGCGGAAGGCATAGCCATTAACGCCATCACCGTTCAAAATGAACCCCTGCACCCGGGCAATAACCCAAGTTTACTAATGCAGGCAAAAGACCAGGCTGTTTTTATAAAGCAAAGTCTTGGCCCGGCATTTAAAGCAGCCGGCATCCATACCAAAATCATAGTGTACGACCACAATGCCGACCGGCCCGATTACCCGGCAACCATTTATAAAGATGCAGAAGCCGCTCAATACGTGGATGGCGCCGCTTTTCATTTGTATGGAGGCAATATTGATACTTTGGCGCAGCTGCACAATGCCTATCCCGACAAGCATCTTTACTTTACGGAGCAGTGGATAGGCGCGCCGGGTAATTTAAAAGCCGATCTGAACTGGCACATTAAAAACATAATTATCGGCTCCATGCGCAACTGGTGCCGGGTGGCTTTGGAATGGAACCTGGCTGCCAATGCCAACCTTGAGCCACATACACCCGGCGGATGCACTGAATGTTTGGGCGCTCTTACGATCAATGGCAATACAGTTACGCGCAACCCTGCTTATTACATCATCGCCCATGCGTCAAAATTTGTTCGGCCAGGTGCTGTTCGCATCGCTTCCAATGAGCTTAACGGATTGTCCAATGTGGCTTTTAAAAATGCAGATGGAAGAATGGTGCTGATTGTTCTAAATGAGAGTAATTCCACTCAAAATTTTGCTGTAAGATATAAAGGTAAAACCGTAACCACCGCTTTGCATACAGGTGCTGTAGCCACTCTTATTTGGTAAATGACTTTCGCATTCACTATCCATGCTACATCTCAATTGTTATTATAAACTATTCTTAAGCGCGGACTGTTGTAATTTAACTATCGTTAATAAGCAACCGTTTGCGCATTATTTTATATAAGTGAAACTATGTATGTAAATCTTTAGTAAATTTAACAAAGATTTCATAATTCTTCTTACTCCAAAAACGCGATGCTTTATGAGCAAGTTAAAATCTCTTTTAACCTGTTTCCTTTCTTTGTGTACACTCCTTCTTTTTGCACAAAACAGAATCATTACAGGTAAAGTCACCAACTCAGGTGATCAAACAAACATTATTGGCGCTACCGTTTCTGTAAAAGGTTCTCCGCAGGCAACTACAACATCGGCGGATGGCAGCTTTTCGATTTCTGTGCCTCCGGGGGCGGTTACCCTGGTTATTACTTCTGTTGGTTTTTTGCCTAAAGAAGTAGCGGTAGCGGCAGATGCCACCAGTGTTACAGTTGAATTATCGGAAGATTCCCAACAACTGAGCGAAGTTGTGGTAACGGCGCTGGGTATTACCCGGGAGGCGAAGACACTCGTGTATGCTACACAAACAGTTAAACCGTCAACCCTTACAGAAGTAAGAGATGCCAACAACGTACTCAATTCTTTCCAGGGTAAAATTGCCAATGCCACAATATCTCAGGGATCTGGTGGACCAGGCAGCGGTGCAAGAATTGTACTAAGAGGAAATCGTTCGCTGCAGGGCAATAATAATGCATTGATTGTGGTTGATGGCGTGCCTATTACCAATGGAACGAACGGTGCTGCAGGAAGTGATTTTGGAAGCGTGCAGGGATCCGATGGCGCTTCAAATATCAATCCTGATGATATTGAATCGGTAACCGTGTTGCGTGGCGCATCTGCTGCTGCCTTATATGGAAGTGCAGCGGGTAATGGAGTGATCGTTATTACAACCAAAAAAGGAAAGGAAGGCAAAATAGCGGTTACGGTAAATTCCGGTGTAGTGTTTGAACAAGCTACTTCACTTCCCAAAGTTCAAAATGAGTATGGGCAGGCAAGAGCGGGTTCCGGGGGTGCCCTTGAAGTGGATTTGGGAGATAGCTGGGGAGTTAAAATGGAAGGGCAAAATTATACCAATCATTTAGGTGAACAAGCAACCTATGATGCCCAGCCGGATAATATTAAAAATTTCTTTAGAACAGGTACCAGCTTAAATAATTCAATTGGTGTAACCGGTGGTTCCGAAAAAATGCAAACCTATTTGTCCTATACCAATAACAGCATTCAGGGTATCATACCTAAGAATGATTTGCTGCGTCATACCGTAAACCTTCGTTTAACCAATCAAATAGGTAAGCGATTTTCTACGGATGCTAAAGTCACATATATAGCACAGTCCATTCATAACAGGCCCCGTACCGGCGAGGAAAACGCACCGACTATTGACATTTACCAGATACCGCGGAATATGAGTACTGCTGAAGCCGAACAATATGAAATGACCAACAATGTTGGGATAGCCGCACCAACTCCATGGCCGGCAACACTTGAAGCTATATACCAAAATCCATACTGGATGATTAACAATACGGCCATCAACGAGGTTAGAGACAGGATAATGGGTTTTATTACTGCTAAATACAACATTACTGATTGGTTGAGTTTACAAGGCAGGGCAAATTTAGACCGCATATTTGATCGTGGTGAGACGAAGTATGCAACCGGAACTAAACTTTGGGCTGGCAAAGTAGGCGGATATTATGGACAACAAAAAATTACAACAACTCAAAAATGGTTTGATGTAATGTTGGAAGGGCATAACGATATTACTGAAGATTTTAAAGTAGAATACAGGGTAGGCGCTATTTATCAGGACGGACAGTATAACGTAGTTAATAATACGGCCGACGGTTTGAATGTTACTAATAAATTCAGTCTCAATTATGCTACAAGTCCTGCAATTTCATCAGGTTCTTCACAGACCCAAACACAATCCGTTTTCGGGCAATTAAACTTTTCTTTCAGAGATGCGATATTTTTAGATGCGAGTTTGCGAAACGACTGGGCTTCTCCGTTACCCAGCCCCTATTCTTTTAGTTACCCTTCTATAGGCGCTTCGGTAATTCTTTCTGATTTAATGCAATTGCCTTCAGCGATATCATTTTTAAAGGCAAGTGCAAACTATGCATCTGTAGGCAACGGAGGCAGACCCCAAATCAGGTTAAGCACTTATAGCTATTCCCAGGGCGCCGGTAATGGCTTTTTAACCCGTAGCTCAACACTACCAATACCAGGGCTCAAGCCAGAAATTGTAAAAAACCTTGAATTTGGAATAGAAGCCAGATTTATTAACAACCGCATTGGATTTACCGCTACATATTATAAAAGTAATTCTACCAACCAGTTATTACAGGTGGATCTTCCTGTTGCTACAGGATACGCTAACCAGTATATCAATGCCGGCGATATTCAGAATTCGGGATTTGAATTTGTAGTTACAGGTACCCCAATTAAAACAAAGGACTTTAATTGGGATGTTGTATTTAACCTGGGGATGAATACCAATAAAATCAAAAAACTTGATGAAAATGTTAAGATATTCTACCTGGGTGGTGGCTACGGAAGGTCTGCCACTCCTATTGCAGAAGAAGGCGGACATTACGGGGACATGATATCTTACTTATGGGAAAGGAACGCCAAAGGGCAATTTGTAGTTAAGGCTGATGGAACTCCTTCTATAACCGCAGACAGGGGATCAATAGGAAACTTCAATCCTAAAGCAACAATTGGATTCAGCAATTCCTTTGGGTATAAAAGATTTTCTTTAAGGTTGCTACTTGACGGACGTGCAGGAGGTGTGATGGTGTCGGGTACCGAAATGAACCTTGCATTTAGCGGCATACCTGAAGTTACGGGCCGGTACCGCGAAGGAGGGCTGAACCTGGGTGGCGTTGATGCATCCGGTCAACCCGTTAATCAAACGATCACATCTCAGCAATTTTGGCAAATAGCGTCAGGGAAACGTTATGGCAATGGAGAGTTTTTTGCTTATGATGCAACCAACTTCAGAATCAGAGAACTTTCCATAGGATATGAAATCCCCGTAGGCTCAACCTTCTTTATTAAAAATGCACGTATATCCGCGGTAGCGCGTAATGTGGCATGGTTGTACAGAGGCAAATCTAAGTTGGATATACCCGGCTTAGGAAAGCGTACCATGTGGTTTGATCCGGACATGAGCCTGGGTAACGGAAACTTCCAGGGCGTTGAATATGGCACTTTGCCTGCTACCCGAACAGTAGGTTTTGATTTAAAACTTACATTCTAAAATCCGAATATTAAAACATTTAAATATGAAACGATTTAAAAAATTAGCAGGGAACATGCAGGTGGCAGGCATATCAGTTTTATTACTGTTAGCTTTCTCCTGCACAAAAAAATATGAGGAAATCAATACCGACCAGAACAGTGTTGCAATTATAGGACCTGCAGAACTTCCTTTTCTTTTCTCTAAAGCCCAATCTATTGGTACCAATAGTCAGTGGAACTACCAGGTAGCACAAAATCTTTTTGCGGATCAATACGCCCAATATTTTGCCTGCACAGCTACTTACTTCCCCTCAGATCGTTTATTCATACGTCAGGACTGGGTAGGCGCTGCTTTCAGGCCGATGTACACAGATGTTATGCCGCAGTTACAAAGCATCTTTGAAAATACAGATCCGGGCTCCGCCGAATATGCATTAGCAAATATTTGGTGGGTATATGTGTTTCACAAGGTTACTGATTATTGGGGGCCTATTCCTTATTTTAGTGCCGGTCAGCCAGGCGTTTCTGTTCCTTACGATAGCCAGGATAAAATTTACGATGATTTTTTGAAGCGTTTGTCCGACGCAATAACGGTATTAAAAGGTAAAACCGGCGAAACTCCTTACGGCTCTTACGATCTGGTATATGGAGGCAACGTAGCGAAATGGATAAAATTTGGAAGCACACTTCGTTTGCGTCTGGCAATGAGAATGTCAAAGGTGGATCCCGCAAGGGCTAAAACAGAAGCAGAAGCCGCAGTAGCAGATGGCGTAATGACTACCAGTCCGGATGACGATGCACTAATTGCACGTTCAACCAAAGGCGATGATGGTAATGGCTTATCTATCATGTCTGACTGGAATGAATTTCGTATGAGCGCCTCCATGGAATCTGTATTAAAGGGGTACGATGATCCAAGAATGCCCGTTTATTTTTCACCTGCAAAAAATACCGGTACATATGAAGGATTAAGAAATGGACTAACGGCCGCTCAGCTCGAATCAAACCCGAATAAACCAGATAATAATTCTCATGTGGGCAAAAGGTGGTCTTCTCCCGCTTTTGGAGGAGATGGCACTCATTTGGAAACGCCACAAAATATAATGCCAACCGCTGAAGCCTACTTTTTACGTGCCGAAGGCGCTTTGTTGGGCTGGAATATGAATGGAACTGCAAAGGAACTATACGAAGCAGGCATTGCTAACTCGCTTAAGCAATGGGGAGTTACGGATAATGCCGTAATTACTGCATATACCAATAGTACTGCAACGCCGGTTGCCCCAAATGATTTTTTAAGCTCTCCGGCCCTGACAAACATTCCGGTTAAGTTTGGAACTGATCCCAACGTGCAAAAAGAACAAATAGCTACCCAAAAATGGCTGGCATTATTTCCCGACGGGATGGAAGGTTGGGCCGATTACAGGAGAAGCCGTGTACTAAAACTTTACCCTGTGGCCAATTCAGAAAATTCTGATATAACCAATACAACAACTCAATGGATAAGAAGAATTCCTTTTTTGGATTCAGAAAAAGAGACCAACGGAGAAGAAGTAGAAAAAGCCATAGGTTTACTTGGTGGTGAGGATAAAGTTACCACTCCGCTTTGGTGGGATAAGAACTAAATCAAGTTTGTATTTTTCGGAAGATTCCACCAGCCGTCTGGTGGAATTTTTTTATATTTCATATCACAATTATTTTAACGTGATAGTATGATCAAACAAAGTGTAAATATCTTTTCGTTTCTCCTGCTTATCAATTTTCTATCGTGTGCGGATAATAACAAAGAAAAACTGTTTACCCGTCTTGACCATGCCGATACAGGAATAGAATTTCAAAACACTTTGTTTGAGAATGAGAACCTGAACGTGTTAAACTACGTGTATTTTTACAACGGCGGCGGTGTTGCTACCGGCGATATCAACAACGACGGGCTGCCGGATATTTTATTTACCGGTAATATGGTGAAGAACAGACTATACCTCAATAAAGGCAATTTTAAATTTGAAAATATAACCGATAAAAGTGGTATTGCTGATAAACAGGGATGGTGCTCAGGAGCAACAATGGCAGATATTAATGGTGATGGTAACCTGGATATTTATATCTGCAGATCCGCCGATGCCGGCACTTCTATGCGGAAAAACCTGCTGTTTATCAATAATGGCGATCTCAGTTTTACAGAATCGGCAGAAGCCTATGGGTTGGCTAACAACGGCTATTCAACGCAGGCAAGCTTTTTTGACTATGATAAAGATGGCGACCTCGACATGTTTCTGATCAACCATTCTTTACAGCAATACACTACAGGCGCGGTTGAAAATCCCGGATGGCGTAAACAAACCAACGCCGCATTTGAGTGTAAACTTTACCGCAATGAAGGCAATATATCGGGCAAGCCACATCCTGTATATGCCGACGTAACTGCTGAAGCGGGTATAACGTCGAATGTGCTGACCTTTGGTTTGGGTGTTGCAGTTTCCGATGTGAATAACGATGGCTGGCCTGATGTGTATGTTTCCAACGATTTTAATGAGCACGACTACCTGTTTATCAATAACGGAGACGGAACCTTTACCGATAAATTGGCCGAGTGCATGGATGAGGTTTCATTGTATTCAATGGGTTCCGATGCGACAGACTTCAATAATGACGGCCTTATTGACCTGGTTACGCTGGATATGCTACCCGAAGATAACCGTACCCAGAAAATGCATAGCGGAGCTGAAAATTTTGACAAATTTCAAATGCTTTTTAAACTGGGTTTTTATTATCAGTATAGCCGCAATATGCTGCAAAAAAACAATGGCGACGGCACTTTTAGCGAAATAGGCCAGTTAGCAGGGATATCCAATACAGACTGGAGTTGGGCTGCCCTGCTTTCGGACTTTGACAACGACGGCAACAAAGACCTGCTGGCTACCACAGGCTATGTGAAAGACTATACTGATATGGACTTTATAAAATATTCGGTTGACCTTGCGGTAAAACAACGCAGCGGGCAAAAAGTAGATGCTGTAAAGGAGTATATCAATAAAATGCCCGTTAACCATTTAATCAGTACTGTATTCAAAAACAACGGGAACAATACGTTTACCAAAAGTAATACGGAATGGGGATTTGATCACAAAACGGTGGCCGCGGGCGCCGCCTATGCCGATCTGAACAACGACGGCAACCTGGATATAATAATCAATAATATCAACGATTACGCCGGGATATATAAAAACAATGGCTCAGCAACAGAACCTAATCATTATCTAAAAATAAATTTAAAAGGAAACGCGGCAAATTCAACCGGTATAGGCACCAAAGTAAAACTCTTTTGCAGGGGGCAGGTTTTTTACCAGGAACAGGTTCCTGTAAGGGGCTACCAGTCATCTGTTGATCATGTATTGAATTTTGGTATTGGTAAACATGCACAAATTGATTCAATACAGGTTGTCTGGCCAAATGATCAGTTCCAGGTACTGCGGAAGGTTCCCGCCAACCAGCTACTGAGCATAGATATTAAGGAGGCTGAACAGAAATGGCAATACGGCAGCATAGCAACTGCACCTTACCTGGCAGAGAAAAGTATAATGAATTTCACGCATAAAGAAAATGATTTCAGCGACTTTACCGTACAACACCTGCTACCCAATTATTTATCCCGGCAGGGTCCCAGTATGGCCAAAGCCGATGTAAACACAGACGGCCGGGATGACCTGTTTATTGGCGGCGCCAAGGGGCAGCCCGGGCAATTGTTTATACAAACCGCCACCGGAACTTTTGCGGCATCAAATCAGACTTATATTAGCAACGATTCATTAGCTGAAGATGTTTCTGCGATTTTTTTTGATGCTAACGGTGACGGGCATCCCGATTTATATGTAGGAAGCGGGGGGTATGAGTTTGCTGAAAAAGATATTTTATTGCAGGACAGGTTATATATCAATAGCGGTAAAGGAAGTTTTGTAAAAGCAGGCAATGCCCTGCCGCAAATGATAACCAGTACCGGCTGTGTTAAAGCTGCAGATATAGATGGCGATGGCGATATGGATCTGTTTGTTGGAGGAAGAGTGGTTCCCGGTAAATACCCAATTGCGCCGGAAAGCTATGTACTGTTAAATGACGGAAAGGGAAATTTTACAGATGAAGCATCAACCATCGCTCCCTCCGTTAAACATATTGGAATGGTAACGGATGCCCTTTGGACCGATTTGAATAAAGACGGGAAACCCGATCTTATTATTGTGGGTGAATGGATGCCGGTAAAAGTGTTCATTAATACAAATGGAAAATTAGAGGATGCTTCAGCAAAATATATACCTTTTGCTTCGTCGGGATGGTGGAACAAAATACTGGCCGATGATTTTGACGGCGACGGAGATGCGGATATCATAATCGGGAATCTGGGTTCTAATGCGCAATTCAGGGCCAGCGAAAAAGAACCGCTTAGCATTTATTACAAAGATTTTGATGGCAATGGTTCTGTTGATCCTATTTTTTGCTATTATATCAATGGCGTTTCTTATCCTGCGGCTTCGCGCGATGATCTGCTTGAACAACTGCCGGTGTTAAAAAAGAAGTTTAATGATTACAGCAGCTATGCCAATGCCACAATCAACGGGGTTTTTTCGGAAGAACAGTTAAAAGATGCCGGATTGCTCAATGTTGAACTACTCTCAACCGTTTATTTGCAAAACAATGGTGATTCCGGTTTTGCAATGAAGCCCTTGCCGCAGGAAGCCCAATACGCTCCAATTTATGCCATGGTGTGTGCCGACTTTAATGCAGATGGGAAAAAAGACATACTTCTTGCAGGCAATAATGCATGGACAAGAATTAAGTTTGGCCGGTACAGAGCCAATCATGGCGCTATGCTGATAGGAGACGGCAAAGGAGGATTCAGCTACCTGCCACAATATAAAAGCGGCTTAAAATTGCGCGGCGATACTCGTTTTATGGATACTATACATGTGGCAGGCAAAAACCTGCTGCTGGTGGGTATGAATAACACGTCGCTCGTTTCCTACATTTTTGATTAAATTGGCTCATTCAAAGTCAAAATCTCCCTTTGTCATTCGGGTTGTTATCACAGGTTTAAAAACGCGAAAATAAGTTTTGAATTAACAGGATATTGTATAGCTTTGAATTAGTTGCATAACTAACTATATGTCCGGCAACCAATTTAAAAGAGGCGAATTATACAGTTTCATAACAGGAGTGGCATCCACGGCAATAGCACGACGGCTGCAGAAAAATTTTAAGCAGCATGGCATTGATATCACCATTGAGCAATGGAGTGTTTTGTATCATTTATGGAAACAGGACGGGCTAAGTCAGCAGGAATTGTGCAATGCTACTTTCAGAGATAAGCCAAGCATAACCCGCCTGGTAGATAACCTGGAAAAGTTGAAACTGGTAAAACGGGTGGCTTCTGCACAAGACAGAAGAATAAACATGATTTGTTTAAGCGAAGCAGCGGCCACACTCAGGGATCAAACTATGGAAATGGCCAATCAAACGCTTAATGAGGCATTGGGTGGTGTTAGCCCCGAAGAGATTGAAGTGTGTAAATCGGTTTTGCAGAGAGTATATGATAACCTCAAATGATAAATTGGTACCGGGATAAAGATTTTCATATTATTTCATTTCGAACTTACGTTTAAATTAAACATCGTTATTGCTTAACATAAAAAATACAATTGTATGAATACCGGAGCACCAGCCACAACCACAACAAAAGGAGGCGAATGGATCATCAGGGAAAGTAAGCCGGAAGACATTTTTACTCCTGAAGATTTTAACGAGGAGCAAAAAATGATCATGGAAATGTGTACCAGCTTTGTTGGTAGCGAAGTACTTTCTGTTATTGAACGCATTGATAAACTGGAGCCGGGGCTAATGCCTTCCCTGCTTGATAAGGCGGGTGAACAGGGATTGCTGGGCGTATCCATACCCGAAGCATACGGTGGATTGGGTAAAGATTTTGTTACTTCCACTTTGGTAAATGAAGGACTGGGAAGCGGCTTTTCCTTTTCCGTAGCCATAGCTGCACATACAGGAATCGGCACATTACCCATATTGTATTTTGGAACACCCGAACAAAAAGAAAAATACATACCTAAGTTAACCACTGGCGAATGGAAAGGTTCTTATGGCCTTACGGAACCCAACAGTGGCAGCGATGCGCTGAGTGCTAAAACTTCCGCCAAATTGAGCAGCGATGGTAAATATTATTTGTTGAACGGACAAAAATGCTGGATCACCAATGGCGGCTTTGCCGATGTATATACCGTGTTTGCTAAAGTGGATGGTGATCAATTTACTGCGTTTATAGTGGATCGTAATACAGAAGGATTTACGCAGGGTCCCGAGGAGCATAAAATGGGCATCAAAGGCTCTTCTACCGTGCAGCTTTATTTCCAGGATGCCAAAGTTCCGGTGGAAAATGTGCTGGGTGAAATTGGCAAAGGACATATCATTGCCTTTAATATCCTGAATATCGGGCGCTTAAAGTTATGTGCTGCGGCACTGGGCGGGGCAAAGGGGGCAGCAACCACCGCTATACAATATGCCAATACCCGCGAGCAGTTTAAGCAGCCCATAGCACAGTTTGGCGCCATGAAGCATAAGATAGCGGAAATGGCCATACGCATATGGGTAGCCGAAAGCGCGTTGTACAGAACGGCAAAATGGATTGATGATAAAGAACAGGCCTTAGTGCAGGAAGGAAAGCCTTTCAGCGAAGCCCTGCTGGCAGGTGCGGAGGAATATGCCATTGAATGTGCTATGCTCAAGGTGTTTGGCAGTAAAGTGCTGGATTTTGTAGTAGACGAAGGTGTGCAGATACATGGCGGTAACGGGTTCAGCGCAGAATACATTATATCAAGGGCGTACCGCGACAGCCGCATTAACCGCATTTTTGAAGGAACAAATGAAATTAACCGTTTACTCACGGTAGATATGGTTTTGAAGCGTGCGATGAAAGGAAGGCTCGATTTGATGGGCCCTGCAACTGCCGTTCAGAAAGAGCTCATGAGCATTCCTGATTTTGGCAGTGGCGATGATGCGCCTTTTGCCAAAGAGCTGAAATTGATCGCTAATATGAAAAAAGCGATTCTTATGGTGGCAGGAGCCGCGGTGCAAAAGCTAATGATGAAAATAGAAAGCGAGCAGGAAATACTGATGCATATCGCCGATATGGCAATCAATGTTTTTCATGCCGAGAGCGCCTTGTTAAGAGCCGTTAAAATTGTGGACCGGCAGGGTAAAGCCGCTGCTGCATTATCTCTTGATATGGTCCGTACCTATTTGTACGACACGGCCGACCGGGTAAATAAAAGCGGACGCGATGCCGTTAACGCATTTGCCGAAGGAGATGAGCAACGCATGATGCTGCTGGGTGTGAAACGTTTCACTAAAGCGGAACCATTCAACAGCAAAGATGCGCGGAGACGTATAGCGGATAAACTGATCGGCGATAACAGGTATTCATTTTAACCGCATCAGGCTTTTTCTTTTTGCCGCCTGGTCGTATAAACTCATGCACAAAAAAGCGGTCGGTACCCGACAGAGGAGGGTCAGACCGCTTTTATACCTGTCATTTTCAGGTAGCTTTTGTTGCAACACATTGTTTGCTCAGGGCGCTCCTTACGCAGATTCGTATATTCTGCTTATTTTCAATTTTCAGGAATTGGCCATAGCACCTCAATCAGCACATTTATGACAGGCGCGGAAAATGCGATCCGTAAAAAAAAGACGATCCACATCTTATTGCCCGCTATAGTACTGGCAACAGTAATACTATTATGGTCTCTTGCCTCTTATTTCGGTCTTTTCCCGGCATATGCCATGCCATCTCCCGCAGCAGTAATAAAAAGCTTTAAAGAAGAGTTTCTGGCGGGGCGTTTAATAAATGATATCATTGCTTCTTTGTGGCGGGTGGCAATTGGTTTTGTGCTATCCGCCGCATTGGGTATTCCATTAGGGCTATGGCTGGGCCAGCATTTGTATGCCAGGAAGGCTTTTGTACCCATGCTGAATTTCTTTCGTTTCTTATCGCCCCTGGCTTGGATACCCTTTGCTATACTCTGGTTCCATATTGGTGATAAACCGGCTGTATTCCTGATATTTATGGCTACGTTTTTTCCGCTGGCACTGGCTACCATGTCTGCCGTAGCTACCATACCGAGTATTTATTTCAGGGTGGCGAAAGATTATAATTATACCGGCCGGGATCTGCTCACAAAAGTTACCTTCCCTTCTGTTCTGCCGCAGGTAATAACCGCCCTGCGCGTAAGCTACGGCATTTCGTGGATAGTAATTGTAGCGGCGGAAATGGTGGGTTGCCAGGACGGCCTGGGCTATGGCATCTGGGAAGCCAGGAATGGATTGCGGCTTGACTCGGCGGTATGTTATATGATCGTGATCGGTGTGCTGGGCATGGGTATAGACAGGTTGTTGTCTCAATTAACCAAACTTCCAAACGTAAGATGGGGATATGAACGGTAAAAACAATGTAAGCCTGGTATTGCAGAATGTGTCGCACAGCTATGGCGCTACCAGTGTATTGGATCAACTGAGTTTACAGGTGAACGCCGGCGAGGTGGTTATGCTGGTGGGGCCTTCCGGTTGCGGTAAAACAACGATACTGAACCTGCTATCGGGTTATATACAACCTGTTTCCGGCACGGTGCAAAGAACAGGCAATATACGAACGGTATACCAGCAGGACGGGCTTTTTCCCTGGCTCACCGTTGGGGAAAACATTGAGATGGGTTTACAAACGATTGATGATATTTCACAGCGCAAAAAGGAAAAGAAAGAGCTGGTTGAATTGATCCACCTGGAGGGTTTTGAAGGTCATTACCCTCACGAACTATCAGGAGGAATGCGGCAGCGCGTGGAGTTGGCCAGAGCCCTGGCCGGCCAGTCGGATATTTTATTGATGGATGAGCCTTTTTCTGCCCTGGATTATCAAACAAGGTTACGGATGCGTTTGGAGCTGGTAAGAATATTGAAGCAGCGTCCGCGTACTGTTGTTTTCGTAACCCACGACATCGAAGAAGCTGCGCAACTGGCCGACAGGGTTCTGGTGCTGTCGAGCCGACCGGCAACCATATGCAGGGAATTACTGATCCATACAGCGCGCCCGAGAGACCTCACCGGCAGTTCAGTTATTGAAGCCATGAAGGAAATATTACATGCTTTGGGACTGTAGCAATAAATAATTAAGCTACATTTGAGCTCACATAAAACCGGATAGTGCATAAATTTACTTTTGGCAAGCTGATACTGGGTGTAGCGGTTGTTTTAACAACCCTGGGCCTGCTGCGTTATAAGCCCTGGGCAAAAAACGGTGCAGCTACGGCAAGAGATGTTATACATGAAGGCGTTAACAAAAAAGCTACCCGTGAGCTAACGGTGGGCTACCTGCCGGTTACCTGTCATCTTACCTGTCCGGTTACAGATTTTGCTTCTAAAACCACGCAAACCAATACCAATTTCAATTCAAGGGTTTTTAGCGATTTTCCCACTGTAGTCAGCGCACTGGAAGCCAAGCAGGTACAGGCAACTTTTATGATCGTTCCGCTGGCCATGAAGCTCAGGGAGCAGGGCGTTCCGGTAAAGATCTGTTACCTTGGTCACAGGGATGGCTCGCAGGTAATAGTAGGAAAAAACAGTAAGATAAGAAGCCTGAAAGACCTGAAAGGGAAAAAAATGGCCATACCCAGCCTGTACAGCAACCAGAATTTTGTGATCCACAAAATGATGGATGAATATGGTATGGAACCCGACGACATTGAATTCATTATTCTGCCTCCGCCCGATATGCCTACCTCACTTGCTTCGAGTGCTATTGATGCCTATTTTGTAGGAGAGCCTTTTTGTGCAAAAGCGGAGTTAGACGGGATTGGCAGAGTGCTGTACTATGCCCGGGATATTTGGCCTAATTTTATTTCCTGCGCGCTGGTGGTGCACGAAGACCTGATACAGCAAAACCCCGGTGTGGTAGAAGACCTCGTAAGAGGCATAGCGGAATCGGGCGCATGGGCCGAAACGCACCGGGCAGAAGCCGCCAAACTTGCGTCTCCCTATTTCAGGCAGGATGAAAAAGTATTGAACTATGTATTAACCTCCAACCCCAAACGGGTAAGCTACCTGCAGCTTACACCTGCAGATGAAGACCTGCAGCATATACAGGACCAGGGAATAAAGTTAAAGCTGCTCACAAAAAACATCCCGATGAATGAGCTGATTGACCGCGAATTTGTACCGCAGGTAATAACGCCTGCTCCTATTGACGAAGCGTGGATACCCGCGATAAAATGAAGAATATATTTTCATTGCTGTAATTACAGGTTTCGGATGACGATTTAACTTCGCACCCGGTGCAGCCACATTGATAGGTTAAGAAAGTATGTATACCATCTTTCTTCAAAGTTTCAATTTACTTGACCACCTCCTTTGAGATTGAAAAGATATAGCCCTTCTTGTTTTGATCGCTGGCATGACTGGTTGCGATCAATAACAAAAAATATAGATATAGCTTCATTATCCGTTAGCCTTTTTGAAAGAAGCATCCTGGTTTTGTTCTAAAAGATGTATCAAGCTAACCGTAAGCCTGGTTGTAAAAATCGGGAGATTTTATTAAAAACACTATCCTGCGACAAGCTGGGTTTTGGCAAAAGAAAAAATAGAATTATCACAAGGTTGATACATTTTATACCCGTCATTGCTGATTGAGTTTTTTGCAAATAGTTGTGTCATAGAGTTTCCAAAACGCTCGATCGCCTCGTTTTTCAGCCAGAAAGGTAATTTTTACATTTTCTGATCTAAATGGCTTCCTGTCTTTCCTTCCTATGTTCCATTCAAAGCCTTCGCAGTAATAGTTGACCTTTCCCTTAAATGTAAGGTCATTCAGCCCGTCATGATTTACATCCTCATTGCTGAAATTCAATTGAAAAGGTTCATAACTGATACAACCTAAGTCATAGTTTGTCACGGGTATTCCGTTAGCACAATTTGAAGTATCCAACGTTGTAAAAACGATACTTAACAGACTGTCTTGTTTTTCGTAAATATGAAAATATCCTTTGGCCCTTACCTGGTAAAAACCTCCTAACAAGTACGTTTTATCCAACGGAGATATCTTTATCAGGCGCAGGTCATCCAGGTACAACACCGCGGCTTTTTGTAGTTTTCGGCTGATTATCAAATATCCTCTGGTCGGCATAATGCTGGGAAAAGATTCGCCATATTCCAGTTCGTAAATCAAGGAATTACCCAATCCCATTACGTCAACGGATGCTTCTTTCAGGATGACAGTCGTTGGCTTTATCCACTGCACTTCCTCGCCAAACATATCCACAACATATTTTGCTAACTGTTGGGTATCGGAGATCAGGCTAATATCAATGGGTCTGAGCGATCTGTAATCATAAAGGTCATGTATGTCCGGAAAGATATCTTCAGTATTTGCAAGCGTAACCCCGGAATACATACTCCCTGAATTCTTTTCACCGCAAGGGCAATTACATGCCACGATAAGAAGTATAAACACTATTGGCAGTTTCATGGCTTTTACAAAATATCTCTATTAAATTAATTGTAAACAAAGGTCAATCCTCTTACCAATTCGGACGTTTCCCCATCTGTCAGTTCAAATTTTTTTAAATATTCAAACAGGTTGTTAACCGCACCCTCCTTAGTAGCGTCATCTATGATTTTGTATTGAGTTTTATTGTTTGCTACTGTTTCCAGTAAATAATATCTCCGGGAATGCGATGTCCCCGATCCAAATATGTAAGCCGCGATACTTATTTTGTCGTTTTGTATGTTAGCGTACGGATTTAAGTAAAAATTGGATGTTCTTACTGACTTCCTCTTGTTTTTTCTAACAACTTCCAGTGTTGGCAAAGGACCGTCCTTTACATGTCTTAGATAATTCATTACCACTGTATCTACAGTTGCTTCTGGATATGCCGTTGAAGCAAGGATGGATGCCCTGTCTTCTTTATTTATTTTAGAAGACCGGCTTATATCTTTAAGGTTATAGATATAGCTTTTATTGTAGCACTCCTTTTCTATGAGAAAGCTGTGGCTATAGTTGTTGAGCTGTTCCGGTTCCTCAGGAATCCTCCAAAACTCACCGTATAATTTCGCGCCGGATATCTCAATCGTGTTGCCCTTGCTGAATGCCTGGCGTGTGATGAAGGTAAAATTTTTGTTGAGCCTGGCGATTTTTCCTGATAGCTTTTTTAAATATGCCTGCTGTTCTCCTTCAGAAGCAAAATTATACAGCTTTAGGTTTTGACTAAGGGTAAAAGATGGTTCCTCAAATATTGTTGAATGCTTAAACAGTTCACAAATAAATGCATCCCGATCCGCAATGGTTTTTAATCTTCCTAATAAGGACAAATCTTTTAAAACGGCATAAGAAGCAATAGGTCGGTTATTTTCCAAAGCGCTCTTTAACAAGATCACATATACTGTATCCTTTACTGCGTGAGTGGTTTGCCCGGCTCCTTTAAAAGAGATCAGGCAGCAAAGGGATAGCAATACAAGGTTTGCCTTTCTTTTGATCTTTTCCAGCATCCTTCTTGTTATTTCACAATAATCTTTTGCCGCACTCTTATCTTACAATCTCTTATTCGTGTATTTCTCCTTTTCCGTCACCACGCTTTGCAACCACTCCCTGTACATGCTTTCCGGCATTTCACGATAGCCCAGTTCAAACAACCTGGTGTAAAGTCCTTCCATTGTTCCAAAGGTTGCAGCGGCGGCTTCGGAGACTTTCTCCTGCTTATCATATATTCTCTTTAATGTTTCTGCCTTCAGCAGCATTGCCTGCACATTCTTTGGATGATACTTCAGCACAAGATCACAGCATTTTATAATAAACCCGTCATAATAATTCTTAGTCTGAAATTCATAGCCTTTAGCCAGGTCAAGCACACACAATGCTATCGCCTGCTGATTGCTGAGCGTATCCATGTATATGCGGTTCTGAATGGCTTCAAGAGGAATATACCCGCTTCCTGTTAACCAGGCGTCCACCGGAAAGCTTCCGCTTGTTAGCTCCGTATTGTACCAGCCTGATTTTTTGCATCGGTTCTTTATATAAATATGGTTGGGGGCAAATCCTAGCCAGCAGGTTGCATCCAGTTCGTCCGACAATATTTTATATAAGTACGGCAATGAGTGACAATTGCCCGCATGTGTGGCAAGCAGTTTTGTTACAAACATATTTCTCCAATCCCAGTGTCCGAAAAAATCATTAAAGTCATAGCCATACGGTTCTGTTTCAAGGATCTGTCCATCCGGCAGCATTATCTTTACAGTATCTTTTAAAAGTTTATAAATAGCAAGGTTCTTATTAAAATTTATGCTGTCCGAATATCTGTAACCATGTATTGGATTCGCTATTTGCCAACCCTTCACTAATGTAGTCAGTATCGTTATCTGGTTTTCAAATTCAGTTTCCTCAATCATGTTATCCAAAAAAACATTCTCTGATATAAAAACCGCCTTTTTAAAAGAATGCTTTTCATTCCTGTCTATCATTCCCTTTATCTTCTGGTAAGCTTTTTCAAATTTTAGCCGGGTTGTAATGCCTTGAGCGGTCACTGACATAGGGCTTAAGCAATAAGCCAGTATGGATAACAGTAAAAATTTCATAGGTAGCCCTTATTTAAAATAATAATTGTATTTCACCTGCCCGGTTTCCATATTTTCTGCAAATGGCTGAAAGATAAAATAGCGTACCTGCTCGTTTGCATGCAGGCTGTCAGATGCTTCCTTCCTTAAAAAACTGTTGGTAAGTACCGAAAAGTATAGTTGGTTATTGTTACTTAGTTCCAGCCAGTAGTCCTGGTCTGTATCCACTTTTCGTGCCTCCGCCTTATAGTCTGTGACAATTCCAAAGTGCATTGTGCCGCCGCGCATAAGCAGCGTTTTATTTATAAAAGCCGACATGATCGTATCATTCCTGCTCGTTACCATATAGAAGCGTACAAAATCGCTTGATACTGATGGTTTCTTTTTAATAAAGCCTTTTCTGTTCTTCTTAACTGTATGCCATGTACCATCAGCATCAATGTAGCCGAACTTGCTATGCCTGGCGCTTTGTTTTATTCCGTTTATTTCACCCACTATTTCAAGATGGTATCTGCGATGCTTTTTGCTTTCTTTTGCTAATACGTTCTTTTCATACAAAAGCTTTACACTGTCCTCATTTTGGGGAATTTGGGCGTTCGCTTTCATAGCAATGAAGCATACCGCCAGCACCAGATAAGTTATTCTTTTCATTGTCCTATGCTTAAAAATACGGAAAGTGGAATTGTTACCTTGTCCTTATTTGCATTATAAAATGTTACCTGGTTTGTCCGGGCGCCTATTACAATGCCGTATCCTCCTTTTGTTATCCATCCCATGCTCTGCGCTGCACCAAAGGCGCTGTAGTCATCTCTTTGTCCGTAGCTTCCCCTGGACGGAGTTTGTACAAATTCGCTTCCCGCATTTACTATACCACTTCCTGAAGTTTGGCCCTTGGGGTGTATATGTACTGTCCCTTCTGCTACGCCTATTTTATTCCTGTCTGCAGGGTCAGCTACTACGAAGGGGTTCACCGTTCCCGCTCCGTCCGCGGGTGACGTTTTAGGCCCCGGTTTGGCATTTACCAGCGTGCTCATGTTAAAGTAGCCACCTTCCTCGTGAAACCCTCCCACATTATCATCCCCCTTAAATAGATCAGTTCTTTTATCATTAGCAGAATTAGATCGTACAAGCATATCATTCATACCCGCTCTTACATCCGCGTTCGGAAGTTGCAGAGGATCTTTCAGTTCACTTACCTGTGTGGTATTCCCGGCACTGGTATTTGACACCACTTTTTTCACATCCTTGCTTTTATATACCAGGTACACTTTTTTGTCATCAATGCCATCAGTGCCTATTCTTTCACCTCTACGATTAAAAAAGTCTCCGTAAGGTTCCCTGCCGTCTGGATCAGTAAATCGTATTGGGTTATCAAATACGAAAGCGTATGGACTCCAGTGAGTAAATTTCTCTGCCAATGGATCTACACTCCACCACCGGCTTGCACTGGAGTTATCCGACACCTCATTAAAAAGACTATCCGCATCCAGCAGCACTACGATCCTCTTTTCATAGATATGATACAGCACAGAGCCGATGCGCTGCACGCTGCCGGTATCAAATACCTCTACAAAGCGGTCGCCGTAGGCGGTGATCACCTTGCCCTTTTTTCCGATGCTTTCAAAGGGATTGTATTCTTTCTGCTTTTCCTGGGCATGTACACAGAATGCAGCAAGTATAAAAGCTGCTGTGAGGATGATGGGTTTGGGGAAGTAGCTCATTGGTGTATAGTTTATGGTTAATTGTTTTTGTTGTAAATGACTTTGGGTTTGGGGAGGCTTTTCAACAACTTTATTTCCTTCTGGAGCTTTTCCTTCAGTTCTTTGTTTTCCTGTTTTTCTTTTGCTGCTTCAAAGGATTTCAGCCATGCCTGGTAGGCTTCCGGTGGCATTGACTGGTAACCAAGATCATCCACCCGCGCATAGGCTTGTTGCATGGACAGGTAAGCACGGTAGGCAGCCGGGTATTGCGGCAGCTTCTCTTCCGGCGGATTGCCTGCCCGCTTTATTTCGGCGGCGGCTATCTGCATTTTAATATTTGCGTCCACGATCAGGGCTGTTAAATTTTCGGGATTGATCTGCAGTATCCGCTGCTGTATCTCATGGGCAAAGCCATCGTAATTGAATTTCTTTAAGTAGCCGAGCAGCAGATCGCCCAGCATCTGTGCGTACAGGTTCCTTTGTGAGAGCGTGTCCAGGTATATCCTGTTCTGAAGCGCCTGCGCGGTGATGTATGAAGATTGTGTCAGCCAGTTGTTGGAAACCAGGTTTGCATTGGTGGTTTCAAAGTTCACAAGGCTGCCCCTCGCATCCGCAAAGCGGACAAAGGAGTGTTCCGGCGCTAAGGAAAGCCACGCCTTCGCACCCACCTGCTCGGTACCACGCATTCTCTACCAGGTAAACCGCCTTCGTAATGGAGAAGCTGTCAGGGTTCAGGTGCAGCAGGTCGCTGTAAGCCTGCCGGTAGTATTGGGTGCGCGCCATCCATTCATTGTACCGCGCTTCCTGCTCCAGCGCTTCCATATCCTGCTGTATGTCCGGCGGCAACGATCCGTGCCCTCCGCCGTTGGCAATGGCATTGTGCATCTGCAGCACACGCTGGTTTTGTTGCTGCACATCTGAAGACAGGAAATTATTTCCCGGCAGCCCGCCCGGAATTGGATTGGTTCTGGATGATGGAAAAGCGGGAGTAATGGTTACCGGCTGGAAAGTAGCGGGCTGGGGGATATTAATATGTAACTGTCCTAAAGGTGTTCTTTCAAATATTTTGTAGCCGGAGTTATTTTGAGCATTGGCGGACTGGAGAATGATTAAAAGAAATGGAAGAAGAAGGCAGCGAGGTTTCTTAATAACTGTGCAATAATTCCTTAAGTGGTGGATGTATTTCAATCCATCTCTCTCATGGGGGTTGTATGGTTTTTGCAGTATCATAAGCACCCGTCATCCCGGGTTGCCGAATAGCCTGCTGCATGATCTTTTACTACTTCCGGGCAATTTCTTTGGTGTCTGGCTGGGTCTCTATTAAAGGTATATAAAATATTTAGTTTATTCAGGAAAAATATTTCAGCTCTTTTTAAGTGGATGTTACTTGCTGCATATCGTAAACTGTATAGGGTTGGTTATGTCCACTTTCTATTAATGGTTTTTATTGAAACGGTATCTATGTTTCCATATAGAAGGCGCCACTGCTTTCCCAAATATTTTCCTTAAACCACCTTTTCGGTCAATTATTTGTCGGTATAATTTTCTAAAATTTGCCATGAAGTTGATGACGATAACCCTTAACTAAAGATTCCCGTGAGCGGAGAAAACACGATTACAATAACGCTGCTGAGAGTTGGTGGTACAGATTCTGATGACAATCTACAGGGTTGTCTGGCTGTTTGACCGGAACGTGCCTTGAATGATTTGACCATAAATGACACAAATTCTGATACTTACCCGGTCTTCTGAAAAGTGCCAGTAAAAAGCTGAAACGGTTCATGAGTTTTTGCTGTCATAGTATAAAACTTAGAGTTATGAAAATATTATTGATTTTTCTGGTAGCAGTTGTTTGCCTTGCTGGCTTCGCATGTAATAAAGAATCGCACAAAACGGTTTTTAAAGGAAAGTATATGGCAAAAAGCTGCTGGCCTGTTATACAAATTTTGGAACCACTTGACGAAAAATTTAAAGAACCAAAATGGTACGATGTCATTAGCGACAGCTCCTACAACTATTGTGTAGGCGTAGGTGAGGTTCCCGAAAAGTATCGTGATGGCAAGCCATTTTATTTTACTATCAAATCTATTACCAGGGATCCGCCTTCTCTTGCGTACTGTATTCCCACTAAATACATCATTGGAATAGCAACTTATTCAGACACTTCTTTCACCAAATAAATATTTTCTATTGAAGCGTTGGCTTCTGCGGATCGCTCAAAGGCCAATGTTCTTTTTCCTTACAACAACGGTCGGTATCCAGCGCAGGAGGATGCTGACCGTTGTTGGCCTGGTTGCAAGCCTCGGGGGAATCTGCAATTGGTTGCCGGCTTATAATTTTCCTGCCTTAATACTTTCTACTACCGCAGGATCGAGCAGGGTGGAAGTATCGCCTACTTTATCGGGTTCACCTTCGGCGATTTTTCTCAAAATACGCCGCATGATCTTTCCGCTGCGCGTTTTGGGGAGCCCTGTAACGAATTGTATTTTATCAGGTTTGGCGATAGGCCCGATCAGGCGTGACACCGTTTGAGATATATCTTTCCTTGTTTTCTCTTCGTCGCCATGCAAACTGTTTGCGATCACGTAGGCATATATACCCAAACCTTTAATGGGATGCGGGTAGCCCACTACAGCGCTTTCCATCACATCGGCGTGCATGTTAATGGCGTTTTCTACCTCGGCGGTCCCTATACGGTGCCCGCTTACATTCAGCACATCGTCTACTCTCCCGGTAATCCGGAAATTTCCCTCATCATCTTTTAACGCACCATCGCCGCTGAAATATAAATTGGGATACGCTGCAAAGTAAGTGGTCCGGCAGCGTTCATGATCACCATAGGTTGTCCGGAGCATTCCCGGCCACGGGGCCTTCATACATAGATTACCTTTGTAAAATCCTTCTTCGTTTTTTTCCGTAACTTCTTTCCCCTGGTCATCCACCAGCACGGGCTGAACACCGGGTAAAGGTAATGTAGCCCATGAAGGCTTTGAAGGCGTAACTCCCGCAAGCGTGGAAATTAATATGCCACCGTTTTCGGTTTGCCACCAGGTATCTACAATGGGGCATCTTTTTTTACCCACATGCTCATTATACCAGTTCCAGGCTTCTTCATTAATTGGTTCGCCAACAGATCCCAGCACGCTTAAAGAAGAAAGGTCTTTATCTTTCAGCGGATCCAGCCCATAGGTCATCAGGCTGCGGATGGCGGTAGGCGCCGTATACAAAGTATTCACTTTGTATTTATCAACGATATCCCAGAACCTTCCGGCATCCGGCCAGGTAGGTATTCCTTCAAACATCAAACTGGTTGCACCGGCACTTAATGGCCCATACAAAATATAGCTATGCCCTGTAATCCATCCGATATCTGCCGTGCAAAAGTATACCTGACCCGGCTGGTATTGAAAGGTGTTTACGAATGTGTAAGTGGTCCATACCATGTACCCGGCGGTAGTGTGTACCACACCTTTGGGCTTTCCTGTACTACCGGAAGTATACAAAATAAACAGGGGATCTTCTGCGTCCATCTCCTCAGCTTCACCAAAATTTTCAACCGGCAGCGTATCCGTCACTTTAAGCATCTCGTCTTCCCACCATACATCCCTGCCTTTGATCATGCTCACCGGGATCCTGGTGCGCGTGTATACAATTACCCTTTTTACAAGATTATTGCCCACCAATGCATCATCCACTACGCTCTTTAACGGGATATCCTTGCCGCCGCGGTAGGCGCCATCGCAGGTAATAATGAATTCGGATTTGGTGTCTTCCAGCCTGTCGGCTATGCTGCGGGCAGAAAATCCGCCGAAGATCACACTATGAATAGCGCCGATCCTTGCACAGGCCAGTACTGCATAGGCCAGCTCGGGTATCATGCCCATATAAATACATACCCGGTCGCCTTTTTTTACGCCATTGTTTTTCAGCACCTGGGCAAACTGGCATACCCTTTTGTGTAACCGCTCATAGGTAACGATCCTCGTTCTGTCTTCCGGGTTGTTGGGCTCCCATATAATAGCAGGTTTATCGCCGAGCGTTTTCAGGTGCCTGTCTAAGCAATTTTCGGTGATGTTCAATTTGCCGCCTGCAAACCATTCTATTTTGGGCTCCGTGAAATTCCAGTCTAATACCTTGTTCCATTTTTTTCTCCACGTAAAATTTTCAG
>NZ_DAOMOZ010000041.1:9831-28423 GCF_035444585.1 Agriterribacter sp. | reverse complement strand
CAAAACTATACGTCTTATATTACACAACAATGACGGGGTTCGTCGGTGGGATACGGATGATGAGGACCTGTACCAGGATTGCTGCTACTGTATCAAACCTGTGTAGGCAGCACTTCTTTCATCTTTATATTCTCACTTTTCACGACAACATACGTTAAAATTTGTTTAACTCAACACTACTATTGTCCAGATCTTTGCTCCTCCGCGATCTGGAATGTTACAGGTTGCCTGCGATACGCTTTTACGTTGTGCCCGTTCTGCACGGCCGGTATCCATTTGGGGCCGTTTTTGATCGCATCTGTAACGGTCCTGGCAAGAAGGGTGCCCTGCATTGTTAAGGGCTTTACCTCACTAACATTCCCTTCGGTATCCACGATAAACTGTACAACGCAGGTGCCGGACTTCTGTTCATCCTGAAGGGAATCTATAACTTTAAAAATGACAGCTGAAATATATTTTTGCCATGCGGCATTACCACCCGGGAACTTCGCTTCTTGTTCTACTTTTTGAAAAATTTTATCTCCACCCCGGACTTTGGGAGCAGTATTCTCTTTCTTTAACCGGATCTCAATTACGCCATACCTGGCTTTCTCGCCGTATTTATCTATTGCGTGCTTGTCTCTTAAAACACTTATGCTTTCAATTTCATTTGGATCAATCTTTTCCAGACCTGATTTCGAAAATTCAGTTCCGTCAATAAAATATAAAACAGAATCAGTAGTACGATTGCTGAACAATTCCATACCCGTTTTGGCAATAGGAACAATGCCCCGTTTAATCGCCTCAGCTTTTGTAATTTTTTCTGCCATATTGTTTTTATAAATAATAATGACCTGGTTATCCTTTGTAACATCAACCGATTTAATATTGGCAGGAAGTGTGTCTGTGGGGATCTCCGAATATTGTTTCGCAGGCGCGTTATCATTAAAAACGACCGTATTATTTTCCTGCTTTGGTTGATAGTTGCGGGAAGAAGGTTGAGCCTCTTGTTCCAAAACAATCAATCCATCTTCTTTTGATTTTGCAAACTTTTCAATAGCCTTTAAAATATCCCCCGCAATTTTTTCCTGGTTTTTTTCATTGGTGATGAAGGCCAGATCATTCCGGTTACTCATGTAACCACATTCAATAAGCAACGAGGGATAGTTAACGGCGGGTGCATCCAAAACCCAGATCCCTTTTCCTGTTCTATGCTTCATTTGCGGCGCTACACCATAGTTCTTTTCTATTTCCGCGGCAACTATACTTCCGAACAACTGCGCCTGTTTCGTATAAGCTGTTTGGTTTTTTGAAAGGTATATCTCAAATCCCGATATTGTCTTATCGCCTTTGTCCGGATCAACCTGGGCAACGTGAAGAGAAATGAACAAATCTGGTTTTTTGCGTACCGCAAAATCAACTTTATCCCGCACAGATTGTGTAATGTCTTTGTCTCTTGTAAGAATTATCTTAATGTTATTGTTATTGTTCAGTGCGTGTATTTTTCCTGACAGTGAAAGCGTGATATCTTTTTCCAGTATCCCTTTTTTAGCAGTAGCGCCAGCATCATCTCCGCCGTGCCCTGCATCTATCACTACTGTAATTGTTTTTTCCAATACGGCAGATGCTGTTTCATTACCGCCCGGCAACAGTTGCTTTGTTTTAATGCTGAAGGCTGCAAAAATAAAAGCAAGCAGGGGTAGGGCCAGTATGCGGCCAATATAACTGATCCGTGCATTTTGCATTTGTGCTAACATGCGTAAACGTCTTTTTATGGATGATGAAAAAAAGCTGCTGGTGAGTCCGAATGACTGCTGCGGATAAGCGGCATGCAGTATCATAGCGGCAAAAGCGGCGGTATCACTATCGTCTATAGCTTTGCTGTCGGCTATGAATTCATGGATCATATTCATTTCCCGCCGTATAAGCCAGAAAAAGGGATTGCACCAGAAAAAAATGAGCACGATGTTCATAAACAGCCTGTCGGCGCTATGCCTTTCCTTTACATGCACCATTTCATGCGTAAATATTTTTTTCCCCGCATCGGTATGCATGTCTATATTTTTGTTCCAGAAGATATACCGGAAAAAAGAAAACGGCGTGCCTTTTGCCTCCGTTTGCACAACATTGATCTGTTGTATCTTTTGCAAAGGATTGCGCTGTGCAAGACGATTTAATCTCACCAAAGCATGGAGCAGTACAACCATCAAAACAACTGAAACAGCCATATATGCAACCATTGCCACCTGTTCGCCGCTTAAATGGAAACTGCCGCTACTGCTTACTTCATATATATATTCATCACCGGTTGATACCACATTCAGCAGCTTTATGATCTGCCCGTCGTCTCCGGCAGGGTTATGCCATATGTTTACCTTTATTAACGGAAAGCTCAGGCTGATCATCACAGCGCTCAGCAGGTAAAACCGGTTCCAGCGGTGAAATATTTTATTGTGCAGGGTCAGACGGTAATAGCCATATAAGATACCTGAACAAATAATAACCTTAAGGATATAATATGCTATTGCGAGCATGGTATTTGAGTTTTATGATTTGAGCACTGATGGCATACAGGTTTGCAGTTTGTTGGTTATTGTTATTTTCCCTGCTTCTTCAGCTCTTTCAGCAGATGCTCCAGGTCTTCCACGCTCAGGTTGTTTTCCTTAACCATGAAAGACACCACATTGCTGAACGAGCCTTCAAAATAGCTTTTTACCATGCTTTTCATTGTGGCTTTGGAATACGCTTCTTTACTAATAAGCGGATAATACCGGTGCATTCTTCCAAACAGCTCAATTCCTACAAATTCCTTCTCCACGAGTATCTTTAGTATGGTGGCCACCGTATTCTGATGCGGCTTGGGGTGGGGGATGGCATCTATCAGTTCACGTAAAAAAGCTTTTTGCAGCTTCCATAAAACCTGCATGATCTGCTCTTCCGCTTTTGTAAGATTTTTAATTGCACTCATGATTTTTGATTTCAGAAATCAAAGATAAACTAACTATTTAGTTTAACAACTATTTTTTTAGTTTAATGTAAAAAAAATAAATTTTAACCCGGTTCTTAGCATAAAGAATGCGTTCTTTGCAAAAATACAGTAAACCGTAACTTTGAATATTTTGAGGATTGTATTATGGCAGAACCTATTTTAGAGCTGGAACATGCTAATATTTACCAGGGAAATTCACTTATCTTACAGGATGTAAATATCCGTATCAATAAGGGAGAGTTTGTATACCTGGTGGGCAAAACGGGGTCAGGCAAATCAAGCCTGCTGAAAACACTGTATGGCGATTTAAAACTGAGAGAAGGAGAGGGGAGTGTGGTAGGGTACAAACTAAGAGATATGGATTGGAAAAAAATACCTTTCCTGAGAAGGAATCTCGGTATTGTATTCCAGGACTTTCAGTTGCTTACCGACCGCAATGTACACGACAACCTTAAATTCGTATTACGCGCTACGGGATGGAAAGACGAGAAGCTTATCGAAGAGAAAATAAACGATGTACTGGATAAAGTAGGCTTAAAAACAAAAGGTTTCAAGTTTCCTTTTGAACTGTCGGGGGGCGAACAACAGCGGGTGGATGTTGGCCGTGCATTACTGAATTCCCCAAAGCTTATATTGGCCGATGAACCCACCGGAAATCTTGATCCTGAAACTTCAGACGAAATCATGCAACTGCTCTTCCATATTTCCAAAGACTATGGTACTGCCATTGTTATGGCTACGCACGATTATCGTGTGATCAGTAAATTTCCCGCCAGAACAATGCGCACCGAAAGAAGCAAGGTGATAGATAATACGGCGATTACTTTTTAAGCAGGGGGCAGGCTGCAAGATACAGGTTTCAGGTTTCAGAGTACAGACACAGGGTACAAGGTGGCATCTTAAATCATAAATCTCAAATTTCAAACCCTAGGCTTCCCATGCCTGTTGCAAAAAGCGCAGCCAGTTTTTATGGAATACATTTTCTATGTCTTGCTGCGTATAACCCCGTTTTGCCAATAAATCTTTCAGCAACTGCAGATCCGCTATAGTGTTCATATCATGGGGCGATTGCTCCCGGCCAAACATACCGTCCAGGTCGCTTCCTATAGCAATATGCCTGCTGCTTCCGGCGATCTGGCAAATATGATCATAATGATCTATCAACCTGTCAAGTGTGATATGTTCGGTTACCGGATCATTTTTTCCTCTCACCCACCCGGGTTTCAGCATCCATGCATCCAGCACACCGCCAATTACGGCATTTCGGTTAATCAGTATCTTTATCTGCTCATCCGTAAGCTGGCGCTGATGGGGTACCAGTGTTCTGCAGTTGTGGTGGCTTGCCCAAACAGGTCCCTTGTACAATTCGATTATCTGCGAAAAAGCTTCATCGGTAAGATGCGTTACATCAAGGATCATATTCAGTTTATCCATTTCTTTAACCAGTTCCACGCCGGCTTTTGTTAAAGGTCCCTCCATTCCCGTGCCGGGAGAATACCGCCCCGGGCCATAGTGAGCAGGTCCAAGCGCCCTTAGCCCATACCGGTACGATTTTTCGAGATAAGAGAGATTGACCAGCGAATCTGCCCCCTCCAGGCTTAAAATATATCCTACAGGTTTGGTATGATCGGGTATTGTATCATCGTTCCACAACTGAATGTGTTCCTGCAACGCAATAGCATTGGAGATCCGGGTCATTTCACCATTGTCTTCCATGGCTTCATACCATGCCCGCTGACCCTGTGTTTGCGCCCAGGCCTGTTCCGGGGAATGCCATCCGGGCAGGGTGTTCCCTGCATCTACAAACCGGGCGATCATTGTGGCTACCACCAGTCCTATTTTCCCTTTTCGCAATTCGGGAAGAGCCACCATTCCTTTTCCGCGGTCGGGCTTATCCATCATGTTTTTTTCCCGCTCCCGTATAGCAGCAACCGGTTGTTTTAAATCCCTGTTCCATTCCAGGGCATTCATGGAAAGATCAAGATGAGCGTCAATGATAAGCATAGTGGTAAGTAGTAAGTGGTAGGTGCCCGCCCGGCTGAACACCGTTCGGACGGGGTAATTATTAAGTTTTAAGACTGGTATTTTTCTTTTGGCGTGTTTTCAGCTTTTTTTTCACCACATCTTCGGGATATTTCAAAGCAAGCTTTCTTATATCATAGCTGAACGCTGTGAACGTTTCTTCCCATAGCTTCGCTTCCTCGGGTGTGTACCGGTGAAAGCCATGTGCATTGGCCGTTCCCCTTCCGCCATTTTTTACAATGTCATCAATAAGCCTGGGAACCTCTGTGCTGTTATTTAAAGTAGGGAACAGGTCTTTCATTACGGTATGATAAGCAGGCACACCGGTAAGATCCATCCAGCGGAAAACGCCTACCAAAGTCATCCAGTAACCGGCATTGTTCCTGCATGCCCTGTCTACATCTTCCACGGTTGCATATCCCTGCTCTACCAGCGATATGGCTTCGCGGTACATCGCATACATGATCCGGTTGGTAATGAACCCACGGATATCTTTCCGTACCAGCGTGGGTTCCTTACCCCATAAATGAGACAATTCATATAGCTGTTCCCCTTTTTGTAGATCACTGTTGTTGCCGCATATAACTTCCAAAAAACGGGTAGTGTGCGATGGTTCGGCCCAATGCAACCCAAAGAACCGCGAAGGATGAGCCGTTTGTTGCTGCAGTAAGCTTATGGGAATAGCAGAAGTATTGCTGGCCAATAAAGCGTCTTCACCAATAACGGATTCAATTTTGCCGTAAACAGACTTCTTAATGTCAATATTTTCAAGAGTGCATTCAATTACCAATGAACAGCCCTGTAGCCGATGGTAATCTTCCGTTATATTAAGATGCTGTAAATAAAATTCCGGCAGGTTTTTAATGAGTTTCTCCCTGCGCGACCTTTGCAGGTGCTTTGTAATGCGTTTGAGCGCAAACTTAAGATCAACAGGCAGTGGTGCAACAGCAACCACCGGGTGCCCGGCCATCAGGAGGCAGGTTGTTATGCTGCAACCCATCAATCCCAATCCCACTACGCCGACTTTGATTTCAGCAGCATTCAATTGTGTATCTCGCATCATATATTTTTAAAAACAAATTAATAAGCAGCCCTTCCACCCAACAGATCGAAGATAAAACCGGCGCTGAAGCTGTTTTCGGGTGATACTATAAAACAAGCCATAGCTGCAGCTTCTTCCGGTGTTTCGCAACGCTTCACCGGTATTTTATCCGTCAGGAACCATTTGCGGATCGTCAGTGGAAACTTCATGACGGTACATACACGATTTCCCCCATTGAGCGGTCATGTTCAGCGCTTTTGCACAATTTACAATTCTTAGTAATACAAAATGGTCAACCGTTTATGTAATTTGAAATACAAATTTTTTTACAGTAGATTTCCTCTTACATGGATTCCTCCCAAACATCAAAATCGGACCTGTTTTGCCTGAGGAGACGGTAGTGATTCATTAAGGATGTTCCAAGAGGATAGCTCCTGTATGGAAGGTTATACTGCGCTGCCAGGCGCCTGAGCGCACGTGTAATCTCGGGGTAATAAGCGTGGTGGATATTGGGAAAAAGATGGTGTACAATATGATAATTATAGTTGCCCATTACAAAACGGGTGAACCAGCTTTCGCCGTTCACATCATTGGTTGTTTTTAACATGTGCAGCAGCCAGCTATAGGGCAATTTTTTTTCACTGTCGGGCATTGGGAACTCTGATGTTGTATTGGCATGAGGCGGAAGCAGCACGATCAATGCAAAAATACTGGCAGAAAAGACCATTACGCAAAAAGCACTTAAGGCCATTAACCATGAAATGCCTAAAATAATTTTAGGCAAAACGATCACCGATACAAAAAAAGCCGCTTTAAAAACAAATAGTTTCAGGTATTCAACAGGAGGTATTTTTATCAGCTTTTGTACGGTTCTCCTTTTGCTGAAGAAATCCTTAAAGTCCCGTACCAGCAGCCAGTTAAATAAGAACAGGGGATAAATGAACGGAAGATAAATGTGCTGATACTTATGAAATGAGCTCAGTTTGGAATGAGGAACTATTCTTACGAGTGCACTTTGATCAATGTCGGTATCCCATCCATCCACATTCGGATAATTGTGATGATAACGGATATGCCGCGTTTTCCATATAAAGCTGTTGGCGCCCATCAAATCAAACAGACAGGTATACCTGTCATTCATACGGCGGCTCTTAAAAATGGTATGGTGCACCGTGTCGTGAATGACATTGAGATAATTCAAAACGATAAGAATGCCCATAAAAAAATAGCAGCCAAACAGCAACCACGGGTTGGTGCCATACAATAAGGCCAGCATCCAGAAAAAGAAATAAGCAAAGGGAAACAGAAATGCCTTGAATAATATTTCATTTCTTCTTTTAGGCCTCAAGCGGGTCACTATTTCTTTAGCTTCTGCCCTAAGAAGGAGAAAAGGGTCTTCCGCAGCCTTTGCAAAATAAGGTTTTTTTGCTTTTAATATATCCGTGCTCATAGCCAGTTTTTTTAAAGACCAGCATTTCAGGGAACCAGTAGGAATTCGTGCAAAATTAAGATAAAAAGTCTAATATTTATTGATTTGGGTAAAACAGGCCAGCCCTGTCTGCAGACCGCTGTTGTCATCATTTACCTGTTTTGCTTTACCCATTCTACTGTTTCTTTAATTCCTTCTTCCAGCGGCCGTATAGCGTAACCCAGCTCATTTACGGCTTTGCTGCTGTTCAAAGCCCAGTCGTATTTATATTTTGCCACCCAATCGGGAGTGATCATGGGGTATTTGCCCGTAAGCTTTGCATTCCATAACATCAGGTAACTTACAGCATTCAAAACAGGAAAAGGAATATACTTTAGCTTCTTTTCAATACCGCTGTACTTTTTTATTGCAGCCATTAACTCGTTAAATGTAGCATTTACACCGCCAAGAATATAGCGCTCTCCGCTTCGTCCCTTTTCCATAGCACTTATATGGCCATCCACCACGTCATCAATATAAGGATAAGATCCTATATCGTTTCCGCTACCGGGTATGAGCTTCCACTTCCCTTTCATGTATAATTCAACGATCTTGGTCACAGGATTGCTGCCCGTATCTAAACCTGGCCCATATATTCTTGACGGATTAAGGATACAGATATTCATTCCCTGCTTTGCATAATCCATAGCCAACGCTTCTGCGAAGCTCTTGGTTTCTTCATACGGGTTAAAAAAACCGGTGATCCTCGGATCAGATTCTGTCATGGGCTTATCTTTAGACGGCCCTATCACACCTGCAGTAGATGTATACACTATTTTTGATACGCCCGATTTTTTGGCTTCACTCAACACATTGCCGGTACCTGTTACATTAAGCCTGTGAAAAACTGAAGCATCTCTGGCCCAAAGCCTTGCATAGGCAGCAAGATGGTAAACCCTGTCTACATTTTCCAATGCCGGCCTTATGGTTCCGGCGTCTGTAATATCACCGATAAAAACTTTAATATTCGGTTTTTGAAACTGGGGCAATGTTGGAGGAGTTCTGCACAAAAGGTGGACCTGGTGTCCCTGCAGCGCAAGTTTGGCACTAAGTTTCGAACCGATATATCCTGTTGAGCCTGTAATCAATATAGCCATGAACCGGGTTTAAACACAAAGTTAATGATGTAGTATACTTACCCGTACAGACTGGCGATTTAAAAAAAGTTTGGCCGGATCTTTTGAATTAAAACATAATATAATATTTAATATATTTATTATATATTTATTATAAAAAACACGGCTAATTTACTCATCGTATTTCCTGCAATTCGTTTCTTGGGTAAAAATGCTACAATAATACGCAATAACAATAAAGGAAGGATTTCATCGCTTATATGTTAATCCTCTAAATCTAAAAGTGAAAGACGCACCCTATATCTATCAGATCATTGCTACCATAGCTACCATCTCTTTCTTCCTGCCTTTTATTACCCTGGTCATAAAAAAGCTGGTAACCCACCGGGTATTCATATGGTTTGCGGCTTACTGGATGCTGGCCGGTTCTGTTAATTTACTGATCATCAGCGGTGCATTTGCCAACAGCAGATTGCTGACCGTTACAGAAAGAGTGTTCAATCTTTCCGATGCTCCTTTTATGTTATTCATCCTTTATAAAACCGTTCACATAGAAGTTATAAAAAACAGCATTAAGAAAATGCTGCCGGCTTTTTTATGTGCGTCATTGCTGGTAACAGCCTTTACCCGATTACAGGATTACGCCGAAACCCTTATGGTAGGAATCGGGCTTGTTGTTATTCTGTTGTACATTGTATGGATCATTATGCATTACATTAAAGGGATAAAATATTATAATACAGAACATACCCTGCAATTCATATATTATGCCCTGCTGTTTGAATATGGCATCTCAGTTGTTACTTTTATTTTCAGCTATATGATCCCTGAGAAGAGCAACCTGCACGACAGTTTCTTTGTTTATTATATTTCTGTCATTATTTCCATTTCGCTGGCTTTATATGGTTTGTTGCTGCACAAAGAAAACGCAGCAGAGAAGAAAAAAGAAACGGCAAAAAAAGAGAGAGAAGCAGAAATAAAATTTTTATGACGGCACGGCGTTCAGTTTAACCGCACCACCGTTGAATCGCCTTCGTTTTGCTCCTGCTGTTCTTTAAACTGTTGCTTTTTCTTTTTAAGCCTTTCCGAATCAAATTCAGTTCTGAATGAAATGCTTCCGCCGGCGCGGTTTCTTTTTCCGGTAGTAGACAATGCATCAAAGTTGCTGCGGTAAAAACAACTCACCCTGAATTTCCCGTCGGGTGTAATCTTATATTCAGCAGTAATATCGGGCAAAAAAAGGAAATTGGTACTTTCTGCGTTTAACGCTGGTTGTGAACCGCTGCTTACGAAGTTAAAGTCGCTTCCAAAAGTGATTACAAGCTTGTCGTTCAACAAAGATTTTATAAACTGCAGGCTGATGTTGTCGCGGGTTAAATTTACCGTATTGCCGGTTGAGGTTCCTGTTCCGGTTGGGTCAATAGATGCCCTTGTATAGTTAAAACTCACACTAAGGGTGGGGTCTTTAAAAATCCCGTACAATATGGTTTTAAGCGAACTGGTAAGATACCCTGAAATGTATTCTGAAATAGTATTGAATGCAAATGTGGTAGCATCGTTTTGCTGCACATTGTACTGCCCTATAGGCGCGAAACTCCTGAATACGATCAAATAGGCAACCTGCTTGTTCTTCTCATTGTCGTCGTTATTGATGCGCTGCAGATCGCCAAGCAAACGCTGGCTGTTTTTTACATCGCTGCTGGCAGCCAAAGCAATATCAAAAAAGATATCGGGCTTGCCCAATGAACCTTTAAGCGTGCAAAGTACATCTACATCTGTTCTCTCGCTTTTGAGCCTGCTCACTTCCGGATCTGTGGTTTGCCCCTGTTCTGCGTACAGCGAACTCAGCTTTACATCATTGGCGATGTATTTTGCTTTCAAATTGATTTCCGCATCATTGGGGTCGCCATCCCATCGGATATAACTTCCTTCATTGGGCAGCAGCACAAAGGGCTTTTTAAATATTTCCTGGAAACTAAAGCGGTAGTAGCCTCTGTCTATAGTATACTTGCCATTAATGGTAAAAGGCGAACTGGACCCGGTATGCATTTTCAATGCACCATTGCCTGTTGCTTCTATAATATCTCCTGTTACTTCATCAAGCACCATAAACATGCGGGTATAGTTGTTGGCCGTAAGATTAAGGTCGATATTAAGCTGCGAGGAATTGAAACTCAAAGAGTCAATATTCATTTCGCGGCCGTATTGCTTCCAGATGATATAATCCGCACTGCCGCTTTCCTTCGACGAGGATGAAGTAATATAAATACTGGAACTGTCAACAGGCTCACCCGTAATGGTCATCCGCATATCATCTTCCGGGCCCCTGAACCTGAAACTGGCTTTGCCAATAGCCTTCCCGTAAAAGGTGCCATTGTCGGACCGGGTGGTATTGAGCAAAAGCAAACGATCGGTGTTAATGGATATATTGTATTCGAAATCACTGAAGTTGGAATGCTGCAAATTTCCGGTGAGTACGGCCGTATTGAAAGCGTTTTTGCCATGTTGCGGAAGTGTATCATGCAGTGCGATGGTGCCAAAGTCAATCTTCCCTGGCGTAAAAACAATCCTGGCACTGTCGAATGTATAATAGCACTGCGTATACAATACTTTTAATCCTGCGTCCTTAACATCAACAGAACCGATGTAATCCGGCCTTTTAATATCGCCCTTCATGCGCAGGTTTCCTGTAGCAAAGCCCTTCATGTTGCCGAATATAGAGCCAAGATATTTTTCAAGGAAATGAATATTGGTATAATTAAAATTGGCATTGGCATTAATTTCCTGGCGGAGCGAATCCACTATCTCGTACGAGCCTGCAATACTGAATTTGTAGTTTTTATTGTTCGATATGGCCTCGTATGTTGCTTTCTTATTCCTGTCGTCCCACGCGCCTGTAATGGTAACCATTCCTATGGAATCGTTTTCCAGCCGGAATTGTTCGGCAGTAAGCTCTGAGGAAACATACATGTTGCGAAAAGCGTCTTCAATGGTCACCGTTCCCGAAACAATGCCTTCCATTCGCGGTTCTTTAACAAGGAAAGGCATAAAATCACCGATGTTTACTTTTTTCATTTCTACAATAACGTCATCCCAGGTACCGATGTCCGAATGCCTGCTCACCACAGATATTTCCTGTTCACCATTGCTGAACTTTATATTCCTTGCATCTATATAAGAACGGCTGAGCGTTAACTCTCCGCCTTCATCTATTTTCCATGTTTTTTCATTCAGCACAATGCTTGATGGGTCAAAATGTATTTTAACACCATCTTCCAGATTGGTTATCTGTGCAGAAAGCCGGGCGTCATTTATGGTTTGCGTGGCGGCAGTACTGATGTTGAGCTGTGAAACATTGTTGCTTGAGGCAACCGATATTTTACTGCCGGGAAACTGAAGACTGTCGTTCACTATGGTATTACCGATCACCCCCGTTAGTTTAAGACTGTCCATATTACCCAGTCCGGTCAGCCTAAAATCATGCACAGCGAGGTTTTTATACGCAGCATAAGGGATCATGGTGCTTATTGCCATGAGGTTGGTTTCCGAATTGAGTGAACCTACTATAGTGCTGTTGTTAAACCCTTTTACATTGGGATTGATCAGCGACAGGTACTGGTCAATATTCTTTACGTCCAGTTGAAAAAGAAAATTCTGGTTCTTTATTGTTTTTTGGGGCGGGGGTATATAAGCGGGATAATATTTATTTAAAAATTGCTTTACCGCATCCGGTAATTCACGGATCGTAAAGTTGCCCATTAAAAATGCCGAAGCTTCAGTATTACGCAACTGCAGTATCTTTTGCTGATCAATCATCTGCGAGCTTAAAGTAAGGGTGTCAAATACAAATGTTTGGTTGGCTTTGGTAACCGCAACATCATACAAAGAAACTGTGCCGAGAAAGTTATCAATATCATCACCATTAAAATTCATATCAAATTTGCCTATTACATTCATGTCGTCTTTGGCAAATCCAACCTCTTTCAAATAGCCTCTTTGTATATTGGCAAAGAAATTAAATTCGGGTCTGGCGGCATTCAGGTTAACTTCACCATCAAGGCTGGCGATCAAATTGGGATCACTGATGCTGACCGCTCCATTGAAAAGCTTTTTGTCCATATGCCCCTTCACTGCTATGCTTTCATAGTTGTAATTATTAAATTGGAGCCGGGAGAATGTGCCGTCAAGATCCGCATCAAGGGTTTGAGTACTGAAACCGCTTCCTTTTACATTTCCTTTAAAAGAAGCTCTTCCCAGCTTCATTACGCCCAGGAAAGTGCCCATGTCAAAATTATCGGTTGATATCTTTCCGGAATAAGAGGCGGTTCCTTTAGCCGGAAACTTCATATTCAAATCGGAAACAACTGTTCCAAGGTTGGTCTCTATGTTGCCATAGGTAACAAAATCACGCATAAACCCTGTAAAATTCCCTCTGAAACGGATATAGCGGATTTCATTTAACTTGGGGTCGGTAACTTTTTTGAGCCCCGGAATAATCCCCACCACATCGGCATAGGTGGTACGAAAATCATTGGACTTAAAATCAATATAAGTAGAATCAATGTCGGGCAGCCCGGCCATTTTTATATTGCCGTTCAGGTAGCTGTCTTTCCCCGATTCAATAATAAAATTTTTTGCGTTTAAATTATCTATAGTACCTCTAACATCCCCATCTATTCTTACCAGCCGGTTCCAGTTCTTAAGTTCAGGTGCAAAAAAAGCAAGGTCTTTGCTGTGGAGGGAACTGTTGTGAAAGCGCCCTTCTAATTTTACCTTACTTATAAAAGCGCTCATATCGTCGTTGAAGTCATTATACCGCATAGCGTAAAAATGCGTAAGGTGACTGGAGGGCGTTCTGATATCCAGGCTGTCGAAGATCATTGCACCCGGCTCCATCCGGAACTTTGAGGTAAGCGATTTAACAGTAAAGCCCGATCTTTCCTTTGTGCTCAGGCTGATATTGGCAAATAAAGTGTCCTGCCGTAAGGCAATCTTTTTAAATTTTCCGTTAATGGCATAAAAATGAATACGACTGGCATCAAAATGATCATACGCTTCCCGTTGCACATCCCTGCTGCTTTTGAATGCCCCGTTGTTCAGTGTTAGTTCATTAACGGCCAGCTTCCATCCGGCAGCATTGAAGGCCCCGGAAAGTGAATCCTGTGTGTTCCGTGCTTTGGGCTGTAACGCCTTGGGCCGGTTTCCGGTATAATCATATATTGAAAAAACCGGTTCATCCATTTCAAGCATGTGAATGCTGACCAGCTTTTTTGTAAAATCAATTTCATCCGCTTCCAGCAACAATCGCTTAAGGTCAAGCCCCATATCCTGTCCGCGCCATCCGTCCCTGTGTTGCAGGTGAATGTTTTTTAAAACCACTTCTTTTAACGACAGGGTGATCTGCTTTTTGCTTTTTGAAGAAGCCGGTGACGAAAAATAATCTGCCAGGAACTGGTAGTTCCAAACCGAATCTACCCGGTGTAAATGGATGACAGCATCCTCCACACCTATGTACTTTAGCTCTATCTGATCCTTGAAAAAAAACCAGTCGGTAATGTTCACACTCAATCTGCCCGCATACAAAAGGGTATCTTTTTTATTCTGATCCTGGATGTATACGCCTTCAAGATTCATTTTATTAAAAAGCGCGAAGTTGACATGCCGGATGGTAACCCTGGTATCCAGGTCCTTTGACAGCCGGTGCGTAACTGTTTTTACCAGCCAGTTCTGTGCCGGGGTAGTGTTGATCAATACAGCCGTCATTACCACAACGAACAGCAATGACAGCAATACAATTTTTAATATTTTGACCGTAGTTTTCAGGCTGGAAAATTAATTTGTAAAAATAAGTAAACCCTTCCGATGCACAAATTCAATACCATTACGAAACGTGAAAATTTGCATTTATACTACAACAGCCGGATTACCGGTTGTGAATAACGGTTAACTTACCTCAAATTACAGCAATGAGGTACGCTTTTTTCCTCTTCATCCTGTGCACCGGTTACATGGCAAAAGCACAGCTAAAGCAGCCACAGGGTAACCTTGTGCCGGTTGTGCATGGAGGAGCCGGGACCGTTTTAAAAAGCCGGATGACCCGCGAAAGGGAGCTGGCCTATAAGACCGCAATATCCGAAGCCCCCGAAAAAGGATACGCTATTTCTTAGTAGCGGAGGCTCCTCGATACACGCAGTTGAGGCTGCAATAAGGGTACTGGAAGATAATTCTCTTTTTAACGCAGGAAAGGGGGCCGTATTCGCCCATTCGGGCAAAAATGAACTGGATGCCTCTATCTAAAAAAATAACCCACGCTCAGGGTTATCATACGGGGAACAATCCGTGCAAAATAATCATCGTTGACGATACTTCCCAGTCCGTAACTGTATCCCCCGGTAACTGTTACATTGTTTTTAAACCAATAGCCCGCTTTTGCCACCAGGTTCATTTCAAAACGCCCGTAGGCAGTATTGGCAAAGCGCATGGGGCGCTGCTTTTCACTGTTGTCTATAAATGTTCGTCGCTCTTTTCCGGTAATGGCCACCGATACCGACGGACCAAACAAAAAGAAAAAGCCATTGCCATCGGAGCGGGTATCAAATTGCAACATTGCAGGGATCTCAATATAATGGATCAGCAGCTTTGCGGCTGTTACAGAATCCTGCAGCATATTATTATAGTGAACCGTAAAGCCCTTTAAGCTGTATAAGATCTGAGGAGAAAAGAAAACGTTTTTATCAAACGGAACCTTTAACATTGCTCCGGCATGAAATCCATAACCAACGGTGGCAGGGATCCGGGGCCCATCGGGTATTTTCACCTTAGCATCAGTTTGCTGCCCACCGCCAAGTATGCCGTAAGAAACCTGGGCATGCGAGCAAACAGTGATAAGGAGAAAAAAAGTACAAATCCCGGAATAGAACTTCATATAGAATAAGCTGAATTAAAACAACAAATGTATGGCTATGGATGATGATTTAACATTATATCTTATGTATTTTTATATTATAAATGCAAGCCCCCCTGCCTGTATCCTGGTAAAGCGGATAAAAATAAACTGAAATATTCGTCCATAAAAGCAACCTTTAGCCTGAAAAAGTTAACTTAACCACATAAAACCAACCATTATGTTAGACAATCTTTTGAATCTGGTAAAACAATCTGCCGGGGATGCCATCGTAAACAACCCGGCCATCCCCAACGAGAAAAATGAAGAAGTGATCTCCGAAGCATCCAGTTCCATCACCGGTGGACTGCAGGGGTTGCTCTCCCAGGGCGGACTGAAAGATGTTTTAAAAATGTTCGGCGGACAGGATGGGGGAGTAGAGAACAACAATATTACCCGGCAAATTTCGGGTGGTCTTGTACAGAACCTGATGGACAAATTCGGTTTGGATAACCAGTCTGCAGGAAATGTTGCCGGAAGCCTTGTACCCAATGTGTTAAGCAACCTGGTGCAAAAAACAAACGATACCAACGACGGTAGCTTCGACATTCAGAGCCTGTTCAACAGCCTCTCCGGTGGAAAAACTGCCGGCATCAATCTGCATAGTTTGCTGTCAAAAGTAAAAAGCGGCGCATTTGACCTTGATGGTGATGGCGATACCGATATGCAGGATCTGTTATCGGTATTCAATAGCGGCGGAAACAGCGGCGGCGGTTTAATGGATAAAGTGAAAGGGTTGTTCGGATCGTAAACTGCATACTATTTACTTTTTATTCACCTATGATTATTTCGGATAGTCATAGGTGTTGTCATTTTAATAATGCAGTAAAAATATGCTTTGCTTTGGGTATTTTGGTGGAAGCCGGGATACTGCATACTGTGGATTTACCTATTCAACATCTATCTGGTCTTTGGCACGATTAACTGCTTTTTTATCCAGTATCAGATGATTGATATGAAGAAAGCGTATCTGCACATCTTCAATATTTCTCCGTAATTCAATGCTGCAAACGCTTTTCGTAAATTTTTCCTGTTCTCCAAATCGTCTTCGATCCACATATCCAGATCGTCGGCAGTACGATTGTAACCATGAAAACGGGTAGCTAATCCTCCAACCATGATAAATCTAACATGGTGTTCATTTAGCTTTCTCCAAAAGTCCAGTAAAGCTTCATCCATTACGTCCATGGTGGTCGCTCTTGGTAAGAATATTTATTTACGCTGAATCTTGTTGAACAAGCTGTTCCTGCGCAGCATTTGCGTGAAGAGTTGTAACTTTTCGATAGCTGGTCTTGTGGCATCTGTTATGAGCCGGTCATCTTCTGATCCGAAAACAAAGCCTTTATTTTGAGAAGATTTTACATTATAGCTTCCGGCAGGGTCTTCCAGAATATTAAGTTCCGGATCAGTATATTCATATTTCTTGGATTGTGCCATTTATATTAACAATAGTAGTGCAAATTACATTCATTTTGATGTAATGCACTACTGCAAGCGCTCATTTCTGCGGTATTTTATTATACGTATTTTAATCTCTTCTCTTCTAATACCCTTCTGCCGAATCATCTCCTCTTTTATCGGCAACCGCTTCCAGGGTATAGCCTTCACCCGCTTTATTTTTCTCTATTTTAATCAGTTCTGTTCTGCCGATGCTTCCCCGTGTACGGATGGTATAGCCCATTTGCTTTAAAGAATCGGCTACCCCGGCAGGAAAATCCTTTTCAACAGATATTTCATCCGGCATCCACTGGTGATGAAATTTGGGCTTATTTACAGCATCGGAAGCGCTTAGCCCGAAATCAATGATATTCACAATGGTTTGAAATACAGAAGTGGGGATAGTAGTGCCGCCCGGGGTACCTGCTACCAGGTAAGGTTCATTGTCTTTTAATACAATTGTTGGTGTCATAGAGCTCAGCATCCTTTTATTGGGTTCAATGGCATTGGCCCCGGTTCCCAAAGCGCCATACATATTGGGCACCCCCGGCTTTACACTAAAATCATCCATTTCATTGTTCAACAAAAAACCGGCGCCGCTTACTACTGTTTTGCTGCCGTACCCGCCGTTAAGCGTGGTAGTAACAGCCACCACGTTTCCCCATTTGTCTGCAACGGAAAGATGCGTGGTTTCCTCACTTTCGGGATTGATACTGCCGGCCTTTATCAGTTGACTGCTGCCGGCCCTACCCGCTGTATAATCCAACATCCTTTTGGTTAAGTAAGCATTGCTGGTTAAAGTATGTACAGGCACTTTCACAAAATCTTCATCACCCATGTACTCAGCCCTGTCGGCATAAGCTCTTCTTTCGGCCTCTGTCATCAATTGAACAGCAGGCGCAGACAAAAACCCCATTTTTCCGATATCCCTGTTCTCTATTATTTTTAAACATTGCTGCAAAATAATACCACCGCTGCTTGGCAAAGGCATTGATATGATCGTATGCCCTTTATATGTAAATTCGATGGGCTTTCTTTCTTTTGCTTCGTAATTTTTAAGGTCATCACGTGAAATAATGCCATTGGCTTTTTTCATTTCCGAAACAATAAGCCTTGCAGTCTCGCCTTCATAAAAGCCTTTTTGTCCTTTATCGCGTATGCGTTTTAATGTTTCCGCAAGATCGGCTTGCACCAGGGTATCACCAGCCTTCCATCCTTCTTCTTTTATAAAAGCTATTTTAGAAGTATTGTATTGCATGAATGCTTCCCGGGTATGGTTCAGCGAGGAAGCTTCAGCCGCTGTTATAGCAAACCCGTTCTCGGCCAGGTCAATAGCAGGCTGTATCAGTTCCTGAAAAGACAGCGACGCATATTTCATGGAAGCAAATAATCCTGCCACGGTGCCCGGCACGCCCGCAGACAAATGACCATGCTGACTGAGACGCAGAACCGGGCTACCTGCACTGTCGAGGTACATATCACGACTCGCGGCAGAAGGCGCTTTTTCGCGGTAATCCAATGCAATTGTTTTACCGTCTTTAAGCCGCGCCACCATAAACCCGCCACCCCCTATATTTCCCGCACCCGGGTAAACAACGGCCAGCGCAAGCTGTGCAGCTATTGCGGCATCCACCGC
>NZ_DAOMOZ010000041.1:0-9794 GCF_035444585.1 Agriterribacter sp. | reverse complement strand
GCTGGCCAAAGGGTGCGCAGAAACGACTGCTCCATTGCTGCAACGGATCATTTTTTGAACGGAGTAGCTGAAAGGATTGAACGAAGCGTTGACCGCCTGGTTGCGGCAGCCTGTTTGGCAGCACATAGTACCTGAAACCAAAAGAAAAAAGATGGAATTCTTCATCAGAAATTTGTTGGGATGGAAGTTACTAAAGAATTTTGACGCACTGTTCCGGGCAATCCTATGGTTAATGCCCGGGGTTTCTTAAATTGCTTCATCAATTTACGGTTCATGATAAAACGTTTGGCTTTCCTGCTTCTTTTTTTTGCAGGCCATATATGCACTTTTGCGCAGGTTCAGGCGCCCGATGATTTTTTAGGGTATAAGATCGGAACGCAATACACACCTCATTTTAAGATCATCAATTATTTTAACCATGTAGCAGCCGCTTTACCATCTGTTGTTAAACTGCAACCATACGGACAAACCAATGAAGGACGTCCCCTGGTAGCAGCGTTTATTTCATCGGAAGATAATATAAGCAACCTGGAAAATATCCGTAACAATAATCTTCGTCTTGCCGGTTCTGCCGGGGATAAAACGGCGCCGGCAGAAAACACACCGGTGATTGTATGGCTCAGCTATAATGTACATGGCAATGAAGCCTCTTCTTCCGAAGCAGCCATGCTCACTTTGTATGAGCTGGTCAATCCCGCCAATGCCCAAACCAAAGCCTGGCTGAAGAACACCATAGTTGTGATAGACCCTTGCATAAATCCGGATGGACGCGACCGGTATGTAAACTGGTTTAACAGCGTGGTGGGCAAAAATTACAACCCCGATCTGTATGCCAGGGAGCATCGTGAGCCATGGCCGGGGGGGCGTACAAATCATTATTATTTCGATCTTAACCGCGACTGGGCCTGGCAAACCCAGTATGAATCGCAGCAAAGAATGGAACTATACCAGCAATGGTTGCCCCAGATACACGTAGATTTTCACGAACAGGGTATCAATGCGCCCTATTATTTTGCCCCCGCGGCACAACCGTATCATGAGCTCATTACTCCATGGCAAAGAGCATTTCAGGTAAGCATTGGCAAAAACAATGCAAAATATTTTGATGCCAATGGCTGGTTGTTTTTTACCAAAGAAATTTTTGATTTGTATTATCCCTCTTACGGCGATACCTATCCCATTTACAGCGGCGCAATAGGAATGACCTATGAGCAGGGTGGGGGACCCGCTTCAGGACTGGGCGCTTATAAAAAAGAAGGCGATACGCTCACTCTTGCAGACAGGGTAATGCATCATTATACTTCCGCTCTCAGCACCATTGAAACAGCTTCACAAAACGCAGGCAGGCTGATCAGGGAATTCAGAAAATTTTTTAACGATGCGGTTACAACCGGAGCCGGGAAATATAAAGCGTACGTAATTAAAAACGAGCCGGGCGCTGATCAGCGCATGGCTGCTCTGACGGAGCTTCTTGATAAGAACAATATCCAATATGTTTCTTCCAAAGGGAATGCCAAAGGCTATAATTATTTCTCGGGTAAGGAAGAGTCATTTACAATTACGGAGAACGATATTGTGATCAGCAGCATACAACCCCGGTCTACCCTCATAAGCGTACTGTTTGAACCCGGATCGAAGCTGGTTGACTCTGCCACTTATGACATCACGGCATGGGCATTACCTTATGTATTTGGCTTAAAGGCATTTGCTTTAGAAGCAAAGCCGGGGACTGCAGAAACATACAAAAAACCATCCCCCGTTGTGAACAAAGCCGCTGAAACTTACGGTTATGTTATTCCATGGGAAGGCATGCAAAGTGCAAAAGCGGCAGCCGGGCTTATGCAAAAAGGAGTAAAGCTCCGTTATGCGGTGAAAGATTTTGAATTGGATAGACACCATTTTAAAGCAGGATCCATAATTGTATTAAAAACCTCGAATGGGGCTTCAGGCAATAACCTCTGGAATATGGTTGCACATGCATGCAATGCACAAAACATAGAAGCAATACCGGTAAGCAGCGGATTTGTAGACACGGGATATGATTTTGGCAGCGAAAATGTAAAATATATAAAAGCGCCAAAGATCGTGCTCCTAACAGGTGAAGGGGTGAATCCTAATGCTGCAGGCGAAGTCTGGTTTTTTTTGGAAAAGGAGTTAAACTACCCCGTTACACTTGTCAATGCCGGGGATATAAAAACGATGAACTGGAATGAGACAGACGTATTGATCCTGCCAGACGGCAGGTATTCATTTTTGAACAGCAAAGATTTCAATGAATTAAAAAACTGGGTGAGCAGGGGTGGTAAGCTGATAGCACTGGAAAATGCGGTGGCTCAACTGGCGGGACTCGACGGCGGAATAAAATTTAAAAAAGAAGACGATGATACCGGCGACAAAAGCGACCAGTATGCTGCGTTGAAAAAGTTTGGTGACCATGACCGTGAATTTATTTCTTCAACAACTCCGGGGTCTATTTATAAAGTTCAGTTAGACAATACGCATCCACTGGCATTTGGTTATCCTGATTATTACTATACACTTAAGATGGATGATCACGTGTACGAGTTCATTGATGATGGCTGGAATGTGGGCGTTATCAAAAAAGACAACCTGGTAGCGGGCTTCGTGGGCTCTGAGCTGAAAAAGAAACTGAACGACGGATTGGTATACGGAGTGCAGGATATGGGAAGGGGAAATATCGTGTACCTGGCCGACAACGTGCTGTTCAGGAACTTCTGGCAAAACGGCAAACTAATGTTCTGTAACGCATTGTTTTTGGTAGGACAATAAACCGCATATTCTTACCTTTGCGCCCCAATGAAATATACAGCGGAAATCAATAAGCGTAAAACCTTTGCCATCATCTCTCACCCCGATGCCGGTAAAACCACGTTAACAGAAAAACTATTGCTGTTTGGAGGAGCCATTCAAACGGCAGGCGCCGTTAAGAGCAATAAAATAAAAAAGCACGCCACCAGCGACTTCATGGAAATTGAAAAGCAAAGGGGCATATCTGTGGCAACCAGTGTAATGACTTTTGAATACAAAGGCAATCTCATCAACCTGCTGGACACCCCCGGGCACAAGGATTTTGCTGAAGATACTTACAGGACCCTTACCGCCGTAGACAGCGTTATACTGGTTATTGACAGTGTGAACGGGGTGGAGGAACAAACCCGCAGGCTGATGGAAGTTTGCCGTATGCGCGACACGCCTGTAATCGTATTCATTAACAAAATGGACCGCGATGGTAAATTACCGTTTGATCTGCTGGAAGAAATAGAAAAGGAGCTGCATTTACAGCTTCATCCGATGACCTGGCCGATCAACAGCGGAAAAGAATTCAAGGGCGTTTATAATCTTTTTGAAAAGAACCTGCTGCTCTTTGCTCCCCATACCAAAACCAGCGAGGAAGATATGGAGCACATAACCAATCTTGCCGACCGGGTTTTGGTTGAAAAGATAGGGGAGCGGAATGCAAACCAGCTGAAAGAAGATGTTGAGCTGATAGACGGCGTATATGGTCAACTGAGTGCACAGGATTATCTGCTGGCTAAAACAGCACCGGTATTTTTTGGGAGCGCTGTAAACAATTTTGGCGTTAAGGAAATGCTCGACACTTTTATACGTATAGCCCCGGCTCCGCTGTGCCGGGCAACTTCAGAAAAAGAAGTTTGCCCCGAAGAAGAAAAGTTCAGTGGCTTTGTCTTTAAGATCCATGCCAACCTTGATCCCAGGCACCGCGACCGGATTGCATTTTTACGGGTTTGCTCCGGAAAATTCGAACGCAATAAATATTATCACCATGTTCGGCTGGATAAGGATATACGGTTCAGCAACCCATATTCATTTATGGCACGTCAGAAAGACGTGATCGAGGAAGCATTTCCGGGCGATGTGGTAGGGGTGTTTGATACAGGCAATTTTAAGATAGGGGATACACTTACCGAAGGAGCCGATTTTTATTTCACCGGCATCCCGAGCTTCTCACCCGAGCTGTTTAAGGAAGTGGTGAATAAAGACCCTATGAAAACCAAGCAACTGGAAAAAGGCCTGCTCCAGCTCACAGACGAAGGCGTTGCACAGTTGTTTACGCAGCATGGCGGCAATCGTAAGATCATTGGTTGCGTGGGCGACCTGCAGTTTGAAGTGATCCAGTATCGCTTGCTCAATGAGTATGGCGCTTCTGTTCAGTTTAATTCGCTTCCCTTTTATAAAGCCTGCTGGATAACTTCGGACGACCGTCAAAAATTAGAGGACTTTACAAGGTTTAAAACCGGCAATGTGGTGCTTGATAAAGACGAGCACCTGGTATACCTCGCACAGAGCGAATGGTTCCTCAATACAGAGATCGCAAACAATCCCGCTATACAGTTCCATTATACCAGCGAGATACATAAGGTGTGATGTTGCATGTTGCAGGGGAAGGGGGCAGATTTGAGATTTAGGATTGCATTCGCTTCGGATTTCGGGTTTTAGATTTCGAACTTTGTATCTTTATTTGTTTCTTCCTATTTTGAATTTATAATTTATATTACCACCATGGCATACTGGCTTGTAAAATCTGAACCTTTTAAATACAGCTGGGAGCAGCTTGTAAAAGATAAGCAGACCTTTTGGGACGGGGTACGCAATTATGCTGCACGCAACAACCTCAGGACAATGAAGAAAGGGGATGAAGTTTTATTTTATCACAGCAATGAGGGGCTGGAGATTGTAGGAATAGCCAAAGTGGCAAAGGAACATTATCCCGATCCGACCGCCGATGATGATACATGGGTGGTAGTGGATTTAAAACCATATAAAAAGCTGAAAAAACCTGTTGGGCTTGCTCAAATCAAGGCTGATAAGCGATTGACCAATATGGCGCTGGTAAAGCTGGGGCGCCTTTCGGTACAACCCGTTACGGGAAAAGAGTGGAAGATCGTCATGGAAATGGCGGGAGAGTAATAAAATTTTAGAAATCAGGGTTCACCCCGGTATAATTTACGGGAGTGATGGATTTCAGTTCTTTTTTGAGTGAGGAAGAAATATTGAGCTTGTTAATAAATTGGTGCATGGTTTTCTGATTGATGCCTTCCGCGCCCCTGGTAAGCGCTTTTAAAGCTTCATAAGGATTGGGATAGTTTTCACGTCTCAAAATGGTTTGTATGGCCTCGGCCACTACGGCCCAGTTCTGTTCCAGGTCATGCTTTATTTTCACTTCATTCAACAGCAATTTTCCCATACCTTTCTCAAAAGATCTTAAAGCGAGCATGGTGTGTGCAAAGGGAACGCCTATGTTTCGCAGCACGGTTGAATCGGTCAGGTCGCGCTGCAGGCGGGATATGGGCAGCTTCAACGATAGGTGCTCCAGCAGCGCATTTGCCACTCCAAGATTCCCTTCTGCATTCTCAAAATCAATAGGATTTACTTTATGCGGCATTGCGGAAGATCCCACTTCTCCTTTTTTTACCTTCTGCTTAAAATATTCAAGGGAAATATAGGTCCATATATCACGGCAAAGATCAATGAGAATGTTGTTGATGCGCTTTATGCCATCAAAATGAGCAGCTATATTATCGTAATGCTCAATTTGCGTGGTAAATTGCTGGCGCTGCAAGCCCAGTGATTTGCTGCAAAAATCGTTGGCAAATTTTATCCAGTCTGTTTTAGGATAAGCCACATTGTGAGCATTGAAATTGCCGGTAGCACCTCCAAATTTGCAGGAGTAGGGAATGGATTGCAGCAATTGCAGTTGCTGACCCAGCCTTTCCGCAAATACCATAAACTCCTTACCCAAACGGGTAGGCGAAGCGGGCTGACCATGTGTTCGGGCCAACATGGGTATGTTTTTCCAGCTTGCGGCTGATTTTTTTATTTGCAGTATGAGCGTGGCTATTGCAGGGTAATACTCATTTTCCAAAGATTCTTTCCACAACAACGGAACAGCGGTGTTGTTGATATCCTGCGAAGTAAGTCCAAAATGCACCCACTCTTTAAGATGTCCGAGCTTCAATGCATCCAGTTCCCGCTTAAGGTAATATTCCACTGCTTTAACATCGTGGTTGGTAATCTTTTCTATATTTTTTATTTCCGTTGCTTTGTCTGTTGTAAAATGAAGGTATACAGCTCTCAATGACTTAACCTGGGCAGGCTTCAGTGCAAAGAATTTCTTCTCGCTTAAAGCAATAAAATATTCGATTTCAATAAGAATACGGTAACGGATCAATGCAAATTCAGAAAAATACTGATCTAAATGGTGAATCTGGTTCCTGTATCGGCCATCCACAGGTGAAATTGCAGTAAGCGCTGATAAATCCATTCTCAATAATATTTGAAGAAATAATAAAACGGGATTGCCCTACATTTGCGGGCAAACCTACATGAAAAAGTTGAGTTTTTTATCAGAACCGAATGAACTGTATGGATGGTTTTTTTAACTGAAAACGAGCATGAGAAATAAAATAAGCGTTGGAATAATTGATTATCTGAATGTAAAGCCTTTTTTATACGGTATTAAGCATTCTTCTGTTATTGAGGATATAGACCTCGTGGAAACGTATCCTTCCAGCCTGGCGCAAATGCTGCTTGCAGGTGAAGTGGACCTTGGTATAGTACCCGTGGCAATTATTCCTGAAATGAAGGAATATTATATGGTTACAGATTATTGCATTGGGTGCAACGGCCCTGTAGCTACGGTTTGCCTGTTCAGCGAGGTTCCCGTAAATCGCATTGAGCGGGTTTTGCTCGACTACCAGTCTAAAACATCTGTAGCCCTGGCAAAGATCCTGTTGCAAAAATACTGGCGTGTTTCGCCATCGTTCGAGGACGCTAAAGAAGAAGGGTTTCGCAGCCGCATTTCAGGCACAACCGCAGGAGTGGTGATAGGCGACAGGGCATTTGATCAAAGAACAAGATCAACATACCGCTATGACCTGGGCGAAGCCTGGAAAGATTTCACTGGGCTGCCCTTTGTATTTGCCGCATGGATTGCGAACAAACCCCTGCCAGACGGGTTTATACACGCTTTTAACGAAGCCAACGCCTTCGGTTTAATGCATATTGACGAAGTGGTGCAGGAAAATCCCTATAAATTGTTTGATTTAAAGCAATACTACAAGTACAATGTCAATTATGTGCTTGATGAGAACAAAAAAGCAGGGTTAGACGCATTCCTGCGCCTGTTAGAGACGGCGAAACCCCGGGTAATTTAGAGTAAGGCCAACTTGTAAAATGATAAACGTGAACCCACAAACATTATGGAACTTATTTTTGGATAATTTCACTTAAATATGGAATGGTTAACCAACCCCGAAGCATGGATCTCGCTGGTAATGCTTACTGTGCTGGAAATAGTTCTGGGCATTGATAATATAGTTTTTATTTCTATCATTTCCGGAAAGCTTCCCCATCATCAGCAAAAAAAAGCCAGGAGAATAGGATTAGGGCTTGCCATGATTACAAGGGTTTTGTTGCTGCTTTCCATTAGCTGGGTAATGACCCTGACTTCTCCTCTTTTTAATATAGGCGAATGGTTTGGAATGGAGGAGGGTGTATTGTTCGATAAGTTAAAAATATCAGGCAGGGACATTATACTTATTGTGGGGGGATTGTTCCTGATATACAAAAGCACAATCGAAATTCATGAAAAAGTAGAGGGTCATGGAGGAAAAGCGGTTAAAAACTCCGGGATCATTTCTTTCAGCAGGGTGATCACAGAGATTATAGTGCTGGATGTTGTTTTTTCACTTGATTCCGTAATTACCGCCGTGGGTATGGCGGATCACATAGAAATAATGGTAGCGGCTGTGGTTATTGCGGTATTGATCATGCTTGTTTCGGCCGAAAGCATCAGCAATTTTGTAAACCATCATCCAACAGTAAAAATGCTGGCGCTGTCTTTCCTGTTGCTGATAGGTATTTCATTGATAGCGGAAGGCCTTGACCAGCACATCCCCAAAGGATATATTTATTTCGCAATGGCATTCTCGGTGTTTGTAGAAGTGCTGAACCTTAGGGTAGCCAAAAAGCAGAAACAAATATAATTTTGCATTTACCCCGTTCCCGGTTACCTTTGCGCTTCTTTTAAACAGCACGGCCAAATCCGTGCAGCCTTAAAACATTGATAATCATGAAAGAAGGTATCCATCCGCAAAATTACAGGTTTGTAGTTTTCAAAGACATGAGCAACGGGTATACATTTCTTACCCGTTCAACAGCAGGTTCAAAAGAAACCATCAAATGGGAAGACGGAAATGAATATCCGCTGATCAAACTCGAAATTTCCAATACTTCGCATCCTTTCTTTACAGGGCAAAAAGTATTGGTTGATACAGCAGGACGTATTGATAAATTCAAGAAGAAATACGCAAAAAAATAATTTTTTGTCTAAACGAATGATGATCCCCCCAAAAAACGGGGGATTTTTTGTTGGCGTTCCGAAATCCCGGTCAAATTTGGGGTTTCAGATATTATAAAGGAAATTTCTCTTGAATATTTATTATTGTTTTTTAGCCAAAAGGAGCTCCCATAAAACTTTCCATACATCCGTTGTGTACCCGCCTGCCGGAACGGGCAGGTTTTATGAATGAAAAATTTCATGTACGTTTGAATTCATTCTTCCGGCATGCCGATCATATTATTTGATACATTGCAGAGAAACCTGCTATACCCGTTTACATATACCCGTGCCATGGCCGATATACGGGTAGGTATTTTTACAATGAGGGAAAGATGGGAAAAGCTTTCAAAGCATAAAGTATATGTACTTACCGAGCCGTACCTGCAGACGGTATATGGAGACCTGCCGGACGGAGAAAAAATATTCGTAAATGCCTCTGTTTTTGCCGGTGAAGATCTGACAGCGCTTGTTATGAATTTGCAGTTGAACGAAGCCATTGTTAGAGATGGGGAGGTTGTTGCAGGAGTTTTGTCTGGTGATGATGGATGGAGTACAGGTGCCGTTGTTCCTGAAAAATTCAGCAAATGCTTTTCATATGATCTCCCTTTAAAAAAGCTGGTATACCCCTGGCATATTTTTCAGTTGAATGATGAGCTGATCCGGAGTGATTTTGCATTGATCACCTCAAACAGGTTGCAGCAGCCTGCTGCCAACATGATTGGATGGACTGCACCGGAAAATATTTTTATTGAAGACGGGGCTGTAATATCGCACTGCTTTATCAATGCATCGGAAGGGCCTGTGTACCTGGGAAAGAATACGGTTGTCATGGAAGGCTGTACGATCCGCGGGCCTTTTGCAGCAGGGGAGGGTAGTGTATTAAAAATGGGAGCCAGGGTATACGGCGCTACTACTGTTGGCCCTTATTGTACAGCGGGGGGGGAAATTAAAAATGCCGTAATGATGGGCTACAGCAATAAAGCACACGGTGGTTATCTGGGTGATGCCGTGATAGGAGAGTGGTGTAACCTGGGGGCAGGCACTTCCAATTCCAATGTGCGGAACGATGCTTCTGTTGTTTATATGAATAAAGGACAAAAAAACAGTGTGGCCGTTGGATTAAAATGTGGATTATTAATGGGTGATTATAGCCGCAGCGCTGTTAATACTTCGTTTAATACCGGTACTTTTGCAGGAATAGCCTCTAATATATTTGGACAGGGATTTGCTCCAAAGCACCTGCCCAATTTTACCTGGGGTTATGCGCAGCGATACCATTTTGATAAGGCAATTGAACATATTGCCAACTGGAAAAAGCTAAAGCAGCACGATTTAACACCGGCCGATATACAAGTTCTGGAACATCTTTATAAACAAACCATATAATGAGACAACAAATAGCAGCAGCCAA
>NZ_DAOMOZ010000040.1:0-28465 GCF_035444585.1 Agriterribacter sp. | reverse complement strand
CTGGCGGAAGTAAGCGCTAACATTATTGACCAGTGTGTAGCGCAGGGGGTACCTTTTGCAAGAGAATACAGCGGGCTGCTGAATAACCGCTCCTTTGGCGGCGTGCAGGTAAAAAGAACATTTTATGCCGCCGGTCAAACAGGTCAGCAACTGCTCATAGGCGCTTACCAGGCGCTGGAACGGCAGGTAGCACTGGGAAATGTAACCATGTATACACGCCATGAGATGCTTGACATGGTAGTTATTGACGGCAAAGCGCGGGGGATCATCTGCCGCAACCTTATTACCGGAACGCTCGAAAGATATTTCGGACATTCGGTATTGTTATGCACCGGTGGTTATGGTAATGTATTTTACCTGTCAACCAACGCTATGGGCAGTAATGTTACAGCAGCCTGGAAGGCGCATAAAAAAGGAGCGTTCTTTGCCAATCCCTGTTTCACGCAGATCCATCCTACCTGCATACCCGTTACCGGCGACCACCAGAGCAAGTTAACGCTGATGTCGGAATCACTGCGCAACGATGGCCGCATATGGGTTCCCAGGAAAAAGGATGACCCCCGGAAAGCCAATGATATCCCCGAAGATGAAAGAGATTATTATTTAGAAAGGAGATACCCGGCTTATGGCAACCTGGTACCCCGCGATGTGGCTTCACGTGCTGCCAAGGAAAGATGCGATGCCGGTTACGGCGTGGGCACCACAAAGCAGGCGGTTTACCTCGATTTCCGGTATAATCTTATCAATAAATATGGAAGAGCCGAAGCCAGCAAGCATGGCATAGAAAACCCCGGCATAGATACACTGGTAAGATTGGGTAAAGAAGTAGTAAAAGAAGAATACGGTAACCTTTTTGACATGTATGAAAAGATCACCGGTGAAAACCCGTATGAAGTACCTATGCGTATTTATCCCGCAGTGCATTACACAATGGGCGGGCTATGGGTTGACTATGAACTGATGACATCGGTAAAAGGCTTATACGCTTTAGGCGAATGTAATTTCAGCGATCATGGCGCCAACCGCCTCGGCGCTTCTGCTTTAATGCAGGGCCTGGCCGACGGTTATTTTGTTATCCCATATACCATTGGCAATTACCTGGCCGATGAAATTTCTGTAAAACCCATCCCCACTACGCATGAAGCTTTTGAAGCAGCAGAAAATGCAGTAAGGGAACGCATCAGCAGCCTTATGAACATCAAAGGCAAACAGTCGGTGGAAAATTTTCACAAAAGACTGGGAAAGATCATGTGGAACAAATGCGGCATGTCGCGCAATGCAAAAAATTTGAATGAGGCAATAGAAGAAATAAGGTTGCTGAAAAAAGAATTCTGGAGCGATGTAAGGATACCGGGCGACATTAACGAAATGAACCCCGAACTGGATAAAGCCAACCGGGTGGCCGATTTCATTGAGCTGGGCGAACTGATATGTATAGACGCACTTGAAAGGGCAGAAAGCTGTGGCGGCCATTTCAGGGAAGAAAGCCAAACGGAAGAAGGAGAAGCCCTCCGTCACGATGACCGGTTCCTGCATGTGGCAGCCTGGGAATACAATGGAGAGCACAACTGGAAGCTGAATAAAGAAGAGCTGGAATTTGAGCTGGCCAAGCCAACGCAACGAAACTATAAATAATTTGAAAATTTGAAAATGTGGCAATTTGAAAATATGTTAATTTGACGATGAATTCAATTTGCTAACTTTTTAAATTTTCGACAATGAGAAATGATAAACCCAACGTGATAGTGGAAAAGACAATAGATTTTGCACTATCCATCATCGAATACTGTGAGCAACTGGAGGAGATAAAAAATTTGTGATAGCCAGGCAGTTACTGCGTTCTTCAACATCTATAGGCGCAAATGTTTTTGAAGCCCAAAATGCGGAGAGTAAAGCTGATTTTATTCACAAGATGAAATTAGCAGCTAAAGAAGCAAGTGAAACTTTATACTGGCTGACGCTTTGTGAAAGAAGCAGAAATTATAGGTTTAATAATATACTGATTGATAATTTGAGTGAAATTATAAAGATATTATCTAAAATAATTTCTTCAGCAAAGGGAAAAATTCCAGGATTAATTTGGGTATTTCTTTATGCATTTTCAAATTTTCAAATTTTCAAATTAGGGAATTAATTATGGATCATTATACAATGAACCTCACCTTAAAGGTGTGGAAACAAAAAAGCAAAAGCGACAGGGGACATTTTGAAACTTATCAGGTGAAGGATATTTCTTCGGAAATGTCGTTCCTCGAAATGTTCGATGTGCTCAATGAAAAATTAATTGAAGAGAACAGGGAGCCGATAGCTTTTGACCACGATTGCCGTGAAGGAATTTGCGGCATGTGCTCTATGTACATCAATGGCCGCCCTCATGGACCATGGCATGGCACTACTACCTGTCAGTTGCATATGAGGGCATTTAAAGATGGTGATACCATTGTGGTAGAGCCCTGGCGCGCCAATGCTTTTCCTGTAGTCAAAGACCTTATTGTTGATCGTCACGCTTTTGACAGGATCATACAGGCAGGCGGTTATATTTCGGTAAACACAGGTAATGCGGTAGACGGGAATGCTATTCCTGTTGAAAAAGAAAAAGCAGATCAGTCTTTTGCCGCTGCCGCCTGTATAGGATGCGGCGCTTGCGTGGCGGCCTGCAAAAACAGCTCGGCTATGCTTTTTGTATCTGCTAAAGTTGCCCATCTTGCTTTATTGCCACAGGGCGCTCCGGAAAAAAAGAGCCGGGTACTGAATATGATAGAGCAGATGGACAAGGAAGGTTTTGGTTCCTGTACCATGACGGAAGCATGCGAAGCGGTTTGTCCCAAAGAAATTTCCGTAGATAATATTGCCAGGTTAAATAAGGAATATCTTTCTGCAGCGGGCAGTATCGATAAATAGCTAATGAACAATAGCAGGATCATAGCTGCACGGCCGATTACAACGGATACTATTGAAAACGTCCTTACAAACAAAAAAAAGGTGCAGCTCGATGTGCTTCGGCTTGATAAAATACATCCCGTAGTTTCGGGAAATAAATGGTTCAAGCTTCACTACTATATACAGGATGCGGTAAACAAGAGGTTTCATTCACTCCTTACATTTGGCGGCCCCTATTCCAATCATATTGCAGCCACCGCATATGCGGCAAAAATACTGGGACTTAATGCTGTTGGCGTTGTCAGGGGAGAACCCCCCAAACAATGGTCGCATACCCTTCAGGAGGCGCATGCCCGCGATATGCAGCTTGTTTTTTTACCGCGACAAGAATACGATGCAATAAAAAGAAATGGACCAGCCTCAAAATTTGAAGCGCAATTCGGCAGGGTATATATTATTCCGGAAGGCGGGTTTGGCCCTTCAGGCGTTCAGGGCGCAACGGAAATGTTGCACGATACAGAAACCGGACACTATACGCATATTGTTTCGGCTGTAGGAACAGGAACAACCATTGCCGGCATCATACAAGCCACAAAGCCCCATCAACAGATCACCGGCATAAGCGTTATGAAAAACAATTTGGGGTTGAGTGATGAGATACAATCTCTACTGAATACACCCCTGCCCAACAGGTTCCGCATTATACATGATTATCATTTCGGGGGATATGCAAAATATACTCCTGAACTAACCGGGTGGATGAACACGTTTTATCATACATCAACTATTCCGCTGGATTTTGTTTATACTGCAAAAATGATGTATGGTATTTTTGATCTGACAAAGAAAGATTTTTTCCCGCCGCAATCCCGCATTTTGGCCATTCACAGCGGGGGTTTACAGGGTAACCGGTCTCTTGCACCGGGAGTTTTAGTATTTTAATATACAAGTGTAGCATTATCTTTGTGCGTTCAGCGTTAATGCTTTTGACATAATTATTGCTATGAAAATTGTTCCCCGGATCATTGCTTTCCTAACGTTTATTTTATGCAGCTATACCCTCCGGTCGCAGGACACCCTGCCCGATTTTACAGTTGTAAACAGGAATGGTAAAATTATACTGAGCTGGGTAAACGATTTTCCCGTAATAAAACAGTTGAGCATCCAGCGCTCCCCGGATAGCATGAAGGGCTTTAAAACCATTTTAACGCTGCCCGACCCCTCATCGGTTACCAACGGATTTCTTGACAACAATGCTCCGGATACCTCATCTTTCTACAAATTGTATATCCTGCTCGATAACGGGAATTACATATTCAGCAAGGCGCAAAAACCACACAAAGATCTGCCTCCGGCGGTAAAAAAAGAAAGCAGGATCAAAAGCAACGCAGTTGTCCGGCCAAACAGCCCCGATAACAAAAATGCCGCAGTTACAGACGGAACTCCTGCGTCATATCAATTGCAGTCGACCGCCCGAACTGCAGGTAAAAAAAGAAGTGACGGCTTAATGGCGGATACTGTAAATATGGTACGGCCGGAAACATACAGACCTTCAGGTTTTGTTTTTACGAATCCCGACGGCGACGTCACTGTCGTATTGCCCCCCGGAAGACTGAATAATTTTAAGATCATATTCTACGAAGAAAACGGCAGTACATTGTTCCGGATCAATGATATCAAAGAACCGATTTTTACGCTGGATAAATCCAATTTCATGCATTCGGGCTGGTTCAGGTTTGAATTATTTGAAAACGGGCTGCTCAAAGAAAAAAATAAAGTAAGAGTACCATAATATGATAATATAAGTCAAGCAAATTAAGCCTGTATGTTATCGTGAGAAGTGAGAGCCCACCTGGCTGAATGCCATTCGGACGGGGATAAAGGTGAAAGAGTGTTTCACTGCTCACGTTTAATGTTTGAAGCAGCATTATCCCTCATCCAACAAGCCTGCAATCGAATACCTGCTCAAAACAATTTTTCAGTACTGCTTTTACGTTGCCCGTTCCGGGATCAGATCCCAGCTCTTTTTCTATTGAAGTTACCTGCTTATTGGCAATGCCGCAGGGAATGATATAATTAAAATAATCCAGGCTGGTGCTCACATTCAATGCGAAGCCGTGCATGGTCACCCACCGGCTGCATCGTACGCCCATCGCGCATATTTTTCTTTCCTTTCCTTTTACGGAAGGCGCTATCCATACGCCTGTTTCTCCGGGGGAACGTTCACCTTTTATACCATACTGCTGCAAAGTAAGGATAACCACTTCTTCCAGGTTGCGCAGGTATTTGCCGATATCGGTATAGTATTTCTCCAGGTCAAGGATGGGATAGCCTACAATTTGTCCCGGCCCGTGAAAGGTAATATCCCCACCCCTGTTGGTCCGATAATATTCAATTCCCTTTTGGTGAAGAGTTGCCTCGCTGATCAGCACATTTTCGGCATGGCCGCTTTTGCCTAAAGTATATACAGGAGGATGTTCACACAACAGCAAATGGTGGCGCGTATCGGCTATGGACTCAAAACCTGTTTTCTGGCCGGTACCGTTGGATGAATAAGACAATCCTGCTTTAGCTGAGGTTTTTGCCTGCACATTCTTCCGCAGCAGTTGCTCCTGGAAATCCCACGCATCTTTATAGGCTACAGCCCCCATGTCCTTAAAAAAAACTTCCTGCATGCCTGCAAAGTTATTTCATTTACCCTTTTGTTTTAACCCGGTTTAATTCTCCCGCATTTTGTGGAAGCCGGGGCTGCACCTTTTTGGGAGATATAACATGGAGTTACTGCGGCCTCGTGTCGGCTTCACCGGTCTTATTGCGTATCTTGGAAGATCTTATTCTGTATATTGAGCATAATAAAACATTGTATCGGACATGAATCGTAAAAATTTCATAAAAAATACCGGACTTATTGCTGCCGTACTGAGCCTGCCGGAAATAGGGGCGCTGGCCGCACCGCCGTTGCAGCCTGCAATGAATAAACTGCCGCGATGGAAGGGGTTTAATTTGCTTGATTTCTTTTCGCCTGCCCCCACTCCCACACGCAACCCAACCACTGAAGAACATTATAAATGGATGCGCGACTGGGGATTTGATTTTGTTCGTGTGCCCATCGCATATCCGCATTATCTGGATATAGACCGCTCAAAGAACATTACTCCTGATGATGTATATAAGATCAGCAATGAGGCGGTTGACAAAATAGATACTTTGGTAACCACAGCGCATAAATATGGTATGCATGTAAGCCTGAACCTGCACCGGGCGCCGGGCTATTGCATCAACGCCGGTTTTCATGAGCCCTATAATTTATGGAAAGACGAGGCCGCGCAGGATGCTTTTTATTTCCACTGGAACATGTGGGCCAAAAAATACAAAAGCCTGTCGCCCCAACAAATAAGTTTCGACCTGGTAAATGAGCCCAGTATGCGGGAAGACATGAACGACCAGCATTCCAGGTCGGGACCGGTACCAGGCGATGTATACCGTAAGGTTGCTAAAGGAGCCGCTGAAGCCATTCGCAAAGAAAACCCGGAACATCTTGTAATAGCCGATGGCAATAATGTGGGCAATACTCCCATTCCGGAAATTACAGACCTGGGTATCGGGCAAAGCTGCAGGGGATATTATCCCGGCGCTATCTCTCATTATAAAGCGCCCTGGGCTAATAGAGACATCAATAACCTGCCTGAGCCCAGATGGCCGGGAGAAGTAGGAGGGAAATATTTCAGTAAAGCCATGCTGGAAACCTATTACAAGCCATGGACCAATTTAATACAACAGGGCGTTGGAGTACACTGCGGGGAGTGTGGTTGCTGGAACAAAACCCCGCACAATGTATTTATGGCATGGTTTACCGATGTGCTCAGCATCCTTAAAGCCGGCAATATTGGTTTTGCGGTATGGAATTTTACAGGAGATTTTGGCGTGCTCAATTCCGGGCGGACAGATGTAGACTATGAAGACTGGTACGGCTATAAATTAGACAGGAAATTCCTTGACCTGATGCGCAGACAGTAATAGTTTACGGGAGACGTCCCCTGTTTCACATGGGTTAAGTCATAGCGGCAGGCTTTTCCTGCTAACTGTTATCTTTGCCGAAAAAGCAGGTGATGCCCCAAAAAACGGAATGGGAAAATGAACCGGAAGACGACGACAACAGCGAACCGCGTTATGAGCGGATGTCCTTTACCGTAGATAAAGGGCAGGATCCCATTCGTATAGACAAGTTCCTCATCAACCGTATGGAAGGGGGTACCAGGAATAAATTGCAGCAGGGTATTGAAAAGGGATTTGTTTTGGTGAATAACCAGGTGGTAAAAGCCAATTATAAAATACGCCCCGGTGATCATATCGTTATGTACTCCTATACCGCACCTGAACTAACAGAAGTGATCCCCGAACGGCTTCCACTGGATATCCGGTATGAGGATGATGATCTTATTATTCTTTACAAACCCGCCGGCATGGTAGTGCATCCCGGGTCGGGCAATTATACCGGAACAGTGGTAAACGGTATATCCTGGTATTTACAGCAACAAAACCCCGGTCTGTCTGAATCCGCGCTCCCCCGGTTTGGATTGATGCACCGTATAGACAAGAACACTACCGGCTTGCTGGTACTGGCGAAAAACGAAACAGCTTCGGTGCGCCTGGCCAGCCAGTTTGCGGCACATACCGTGCAAAGAAAATACATTGCTCTTGTATGGGGCGACTTTACGGGTGACAGTGGTACAATTACAGCTCATGTAGGGCGCCACCAGCGCCATCGTAAGGTAATGGACGTCTTTCCAGAAGGAGAACATGGAAAAGAAGCCATTACGCATTACAGGGTGCTGGAGCGACTGGGCTATGTAAGCTTGATCGAATGCCGCCTTGAAACCGGGCGAACCCATCAGATCCGCGTACACATGAAACATATAGGTCACCCCCTGTTTAACGATGAAACTTATGGCGGCAATAAAATTGTGAAGGGAACGGTTTTCACCAAATACAAACAGTTTGTTGAAAATTGTTTTGCGCTCTGCCCGCGCCATGCGCTACATGCCAAAACATTAGGGTTTATTCATCCGACTTCTGGTGAACAAATACTTTTTGAAAGTGAAATCCCCGCCGACATGCAATCGGTTATAGAAAAATGGAGAAGATATACAGGAGCAAAAGGCATTAATGTGGAATGATCCACTGCAATTGTTGAATATTTATTTTTTACATATCAGTTCCATGTACAGAAGAACCCGCGTCAGCTTTCTTCCCCTCCCAGCAATTCTCTTTCCACCTCTTCCATTTGCACTATATCCCAGGCCTCGCTTTCGGTGGGGGTAACATTGAGCAGCTCCAGCAGATCAAAACTTTTGAGTGTTTGTTTTACGGAAGGCTGGATAGCACATACTACAAATGAGCGATGGGATGTGTAAGCTTCCTGTTGCGCTTCGGCAAGAAATTTCGCCGCCGGTTGCTCAAGGGTTTGAACAGTTTTCAGATTCAGAATGATATGTTTAACATCATTTTGTGTAACTTCATTAAACAATTCACGTAGTTTATCTGTCATATTAGCAGAGAATCGGGATTCATTGAGCGATATGACATGAAATTTTTCCTTGGTATCTATTTTGAAGTTCATGCTTGAGTTCTTTTGATAGATTGATTTTTACAGGTAAAGTTTACCGCTTTTCAATGCTTTATCTGAATACGTAAAAGTGTGTTTTATCGAACGCATACATTCCAGTTCTGGAAGACAATAAATATGCCGTAACGCCCTCTAACACAATAATTCACACACCTGCAATGTTCTATTAATCATTAGAAGTCAAAATTATTAGTTATTATTGTATCGATCACTATTAAATTCTATTACATGGATAATAATTTTTCTACCCAGGTAAAAGAAATTATCTCATTCAGCAGGGAAGAAGCACTGAGGTTGGGAAATGATTTCATTGGAACAGAGCATCTGTTGCTGGGGTTGATCAGGGAAGGGGAAAATATGGCGGTGAAGATACTCAAGAATCTTAACGTTGACCTCTATGAGCTGCGTAAAGAAGTAGAGTTGGCAGTAAAAGATAAAACAGGAAAAAACATTGCCAATATTAACAGTTTACCCCTCACCAAACAGGCCGAGAAAGTAATCCGGGTTACCGTGCTGGAAGCCAAGGCGCTTAAAAGCCCTACCGTGGAAACGGAACACCTGATGCTTTCCATTTTGAAGAACAAAGAAAATATTGCTACACAAATTTTAAATCAGTTTGACGTGGACTACGACCTTTTCAGAAATGAGCTGGGCATGGTCAAAAGCAATGATGTGCGCAGCGAATATACCGATGATGCTGATGACGATTTCGATGATGAAAAGAAAAGTTACCAGCAAAAGTCAAAAACACAGGCGGCAAACACCAAAAGCAAAACGCCTGTTCTGGATAATTTCGGACGTGACATTACCCGGCTTGCCGAAATGGGTACTTTAGATCCTATTGTTGGCCGGGAAGAGGAGATTGAAAGAGTATCGCAGATACTGTCACGCCGTAAAAAAAACAATCCTATTCTCATTGGTGAGCCTGGCGTAGGTAAAACGGCTATCGTGGAAGGTCTTGCTTTACGCATTGTGCAGAGAAAGGTTTCCAGAGTGTTGTTTGATAAAAGGGTTGTTTCCCTTGACCTTGCCGCGTTGGTAGCAGGCACGAAATACCGTGGGCAGTTTGAAGAGCGGATGAAGGCCATTATGAATGAACTGGAAAAGAACAGAGATGTCATTCTGTTCATTGATGAAATTCACACCATAGTGGGAGCAGGCGGAGCCAGCGGTTCCTTAGATGCTTCCAACATATTTAAACCGGCACTTGCCCGGGGCGAACTGCAGTGCATTGGGGCATCAACACTGGATGAATACCGCATGTACATCGAAAAAGACGGTGCGTTAGACCGCCGGTTTCAGAAGGTGCTGGTAGACCCGCCGAGCGTAGATGAAACGATACAGATATTGCAGAACATTAAATCAAAATACGAAGATTTCCATAATGTAACGTATACGGAGGATGCCGTTGATGCCTGCGTAAAACTAAGTGACCGCTATGTTACCGACAGGCTGCTCCCCGACAAGGCCATAGACGTGATGGATGAAGTAGGTGCAAGGGTGCACCTGAAGAATATCAACGTGCCCAATGAAATCGTGGAACTGGAAAAGAAGATAGAAGATATTAAACAGGAGAAAAACAAAGTGGTAAAAAGCCAGCGCTTTGAAGAAGCGGCATCGCTGCGCGACAATGAAAAAAGGCTGCAGGAAGATCTGGAAAAAGCAAAGGCGCATTGGGAAGAAGAAAGCAAGCATAAACGTTACCCGATAGATGAAGAAGCGATAGCCGAAGTGGTGAGCATGATGACAGGCATTCCCGTAAAAAGAATGGTGCAGGCAGAAACGGATAAGTTGCGGCGTATGGCAGAAGACCTGTCGGGTGCAGTTGTAGGACAGGATGAAGCTATTCAAAAAATAGTAAAGGCCATACAACGTAACCGTGTAGGCTTGAAAGACCCCAAGAAACCCATTGGTACTTTTATTTTTCTTGGTCCTACAGGCGTTGGTAAAACAGAGCTTGCCAGAGCATTGGCAAGATACATGTTCGACTCGGACGATGCCCTGATACGGATTGATATGAGTGAATACATGGAGAAGTTCACGGTAAGCCGTTTGATCGGAGCACCTCCCGGATATGTGGGGTATGAAGAAGGCGGGCAGCTAACGGAAAAAGTGCGCCGTAAGCCTTACTCAGTAGTATTGCTCGATGAAATTGAAAAAGCACATCCCGATATCTACAATATTTTATTGCAGGTGCTTGATGACGGGCAGTTAACAGACGGACTGGGCAGAAAAGTAGATTTCAAGAACTCATTGATCATCATGACATCCAACATTGGTGTACGCCAGCTGAAGGATTTTGGTGAAGGTGTGGGTTTTGCCACGGCAGCACGGCAGTTGAGCTCGGAAGAGAACAATAAGGCTGTTATTGAAAAAGCGTTGAAGCGTACGTTCAGTCCTGAGTTTTTAAACAGGATCGATGATGTAATGATCTTCAATTCGCTTACCCAGGAGCACATCTTCAAGATCATTGATATTTTGATGAAGGGTGTTATGAAACGTTTGAGCACGCTTGGATTTTCACTTGAGCTTACACCAGAAGCCAAAAATTTCATTGCGGAAAAAGGATACGATCAGCAATTTGGCGCCCGTCCGTTGCACAGGGCTATCCAGAAGTACCTGGAAGATCCTTTGGCAGAAGAAATATTGAACACTCATGTAAAAGCAGGCGATGTGCTGATCGCTGATCTGGATAAGGAAAAATCATTGCTGAAATTTACCCTGAAAGAAGGAAGCAAGAAAGAAAAATCAGAAGCGTAACATAAACAAGATCTAAAAAGCAATGCCGGACTTTCGCAGTCCGGCATTTTTTATGTTCAATGAAAAAATCCTTTCCCCATTCTTCTTTTTCGTACAGTATGTATAATTTGCACCGCATTGAGTATGAAAAAAATCATCATAACCATAGATGGATGGTCGTCCTGCGGCAAAAGCACGTTGGCCAAACAACTGGCAGGAGCGCTCAAATATGTGTATATTGACAGCGGCGCAATGTATCGGGCCATTACTTTATACTTTCTACGGAATATGGTAGACTGGACCAAAGAAGAGCAGGTTTACAAGGCGCTGGAAAACATTGAGCTGGATTTCCGGCCAAATGAAAAAAGCATGGAAGCAGAAATATATCTTAACGGTGAAAATGTGGAATATGTGATCCGCGATCTGATCATAGCAGAAAAAGTGAGTGAGGTAGCAACCATTAAAGCTGTAAGAACATTTGCAGCAGAGCAGCAAAGAAAGATGGGCGAAAAAAAAGGAATTGTAATGGATGGAAGAGATATCGGCACCGTTGTTTTTCCAAAAGCGGAATTGAAAATATTCATGACTGCCGACAATGCCGTAAGGGTGGAGCGAAGGTTCCGTGAACTGTTTGCCAGGAACCCCAATATTACCATAGAAGAAGTAAAAAACAACCTGGAGATGCGTGATTATATTGATTCCCACCGCGAGGTAAGCCCTTTAAGGAAAGCAGAAGATGCGGTGGTGCTCGACAATTCCAATATTACTCCTGAACAACAATTACAGATAGCGCTTGATCTTGTAAAGCAGAAATTATAAACCGATATCTCATGTCCAAAAAAAGAATACGTGCCGGGTTGGCTGGATTCGGCATTTCCGCCAAAGTATTTCATCTCCCCTTTATCAACGCACTCACCGATAAATATGAATTGGTAAGCATACTGCAAAGAAAAGGCAATGAGGCGCAGGAAAAGTATCCTTCCGTTAAAATAGTAAGAGATATAGACGAGCTGGTTGATGACCCTGAAATTGATCTGGTTGTAGTTACTACACCTAACGATACCCATTTTCCGTATGCCAAAAAAGCGCTGGAAGCAGGTAAGCATGTAGTACTGGAAAAACCATTTACCAATACCACCAGGGAAGCAAGGGAACTGGTGAACATAGCTAAGCATTCGGGAAAAGCGCTGAGCGTATACCAAAACCGCAGGTATGTGAGTGACTTCCGTACCATGAAAGAAATTTTAGATAAAAAACTGCTGGGCGAAATACATGAATTTGAAGCGCATTACGATCGTTACCGTATGGAAGCCCGTCCGGCAGCGTGGAGGGAGGCGCCATTGCCCGGCAGTGGTATTTTATATGACCTGGGACCGCATATAATAGACCAGGCTTTATGTTTCTTTGGTATGCCTGCTGCTGTTACAGCAGATATAAGAATGCAACGACCGCATGCAAAAGTGGATGACTATTTTATCCTCTGGCTTGATTATGATTTTACGAAAGTAATTCTACATGCAGGCATGCTGGTAAGGGAGCCCGGCCCCAGGTATATGATACAGGGTACAAGGGGCTCGTTTATTAAATACGGGGAAGACCCCCAGGAAGCCAGGCTCAGGGCCGGTGAATTGCCTGTTGGCGAAGATTGGGGAATGGAACCCGAAGAAATGTTCGGGTTGATCCATACCGAAAAAGAGGGTAAAACAATTAAAGAAAAATATCCTTCTCATAAAGGCAGTTATGCCGATTATTATAATGAACTATACGAAAGCATAGTGAACGGGCTTCCGGTTAAAGAAAAACCGGAACATGGTTACAACACCATAAGGATCATAGAACTGGCTATACAAAGCAATAATGAAAAGAGAACTATTGACTGTACAGAACTGATGGATGTTGCTTATTAAAAGAAGAAAGAAAAAACAAGAACCAAATAACAAATAAAGCACGAATATTCAATTTCGAAATCCGAACGGAATACAAGGAACTAAGAACAAAAGACAAATAAGCCCGAAATCTAAAAATCGAAATCACTATTGTCCGGAGAAAATTTTTGAAAGTTAAATGAAAGCCAATACAGGAGAGTATTTTAGCCCCTCTCCGGGCGGAGAGGGGTTGGGGTGAGGCAACATCAAGCTGCTATAGGGCTTTATCACTTTTTCCGGCAGCAATGAACCAAAATTCGAAGTGATATAGGATTGTTTACATTAAAACTGGCAAATGGGCTATGGGCAAGAAGTACCGTACCCATTTCCACATTGGCGCTACCACAGCGGTCTTACGCTCCTTCGTTGCGTACCTACCGCCACCCGTCTATTCAGCCGCCCGCCCGGATGACTCCAGTCGGACGGGGACAGGCATTTCAAATTCCTCCTGCACTCGGGTGCAACAAAGCAGAACACACCATTTTAATTTATTGAAAATGAATTAGTTAATGACGGTGCACATATAATTTTCAAATTACTCAAACCGCCATCAAACTACATCCCCTGATATCACTGCTATCTATTCGTCCCAGTATTTCAAAGCTGCCGTCGGGGTAGAGCCTGCCTGCATCGTCGGTAGCAATAAAGGAGCAGGAATACATATTGGCAAGGTCAATGATATTGATCACGCCGCTTCTGCTATCGGTACCTGGCGCACTTATTATTTCAAGCGGGTCATCTTCATTCCGAAGGAGCACTCTCATCCATTTGGGGCAATGAAATATACCGTCTCTTTTTGAATAGGCCTGCGATAATAATTCAGTCATTCCATACTCCGAATGGATATAAGGCAGATGAAACGCTTCTTTTAATTGAGCATGCACTTCCTGCCTCGTCATTTCTGTTTTGCGGCCTTTCATGCCCCCGGTTTCCATTACAATCGTATGCTTCAAAGGCATAGGATGTTCTTCCGCAAAATCGAGCAAGGCAAATGTTACACCGATCAGCAGGGTTTTTTGTGCATCTTTTTCAAGCTCCCGTAGAGTACGGGCCAATTGATCGTGTTCATTTAAATAAAAGCCGCTTTTACTGTGTTTACTTAACCTGGTCAGCTCATCCACCATCGTTACCAGCGATGAATGCCGGCGTTCAAGGTAGGAAGGCAATAAGCCAATAATGCAGTAATCTTCCGGATCGCCATAAAACTGCGCAAACCCTTTTAAAAAGCTTTCCCTATACAAGGAAATATCTTTTACAGCATGTTTGCTGTTGATGGTTTGGGTGGTTCCACTGCTCTCAAAGATCATTTGGGGTTCAAACGTGGTGGTTTGTATGCTGTGGGTTTTAAAGAAATTTACCGGTAAAAAAGGGATCTGCTCCAGCGCTTTAACCCCTGCGGCATCCACCCCCAATGCCTCGGCAAACTGCCGGTAAATGCCGTTATTGGCGTATTGAAACTGAAACATTTCAATAGCGATACTTTCAAACGCCGAAATGTTAAAATCAAATATTCGGGTGCCTGTGCCGGTATATGATGAGCGTTTATTCAAAGGGAATATTTACATTTGTTTTAATGAATACAGCAATATGAAAATAAGGCTTGCAATACTTTTTTTAATATTTGTTACAGCTTCGTGCAGCAAAGATAAGTTTAGTGAGAAACCGAGCCTCACACTAAAAGAGGTGAGTGGCAATTATGTTCCCCTGGGTGATTATGCGGTTCGGTTTACAATTGAATATACCGACGCAGAGGGTGACATAGCAGGTGTGCCATTGTTTCTGGAAAAAATATCGTCCTCTTCTCCCTGCGCCGATGGCAACAGGGTGCCCAGCTACTTAGACAGTCTTAGTTTTACCCTACCCGCTGATGTGCCACCTACAAATAACCAAAAAGGGGAAATAATAATTACAATACAGGATCAATATCTTGCACGCATTGCCTGCAGCCCTGCCGATACCGTGGAACAAGCCGTTTACAAATTCTGGTTTAGGGATAGGGCCGGGAACGTAAGCGATACCATAACTGCACCCCCGATCACTATTGAAAAATCGTTTTGAGCTCAAAAAGAGGAATAGGAGTTTCGGTATTTGATCTTTTCATCAATACGAACATATATATATCGCTTTGTGCTGTGCTGATGGTAGCACAAACGGATCACTTTTTTGAACTGCAATACAATAGCCGCCTATTTTACCTGTTTGTATTTTGCGCTACCTTATGCAGCTACAACTTTCACTGGTACCTGACGCCTTTTGCGGCTTCCGGTTCGCCGCGTATTGCATGGAATCATACACACCGGCGCCTGTTACTGGGCATTTATATAGTTATGCTTATTGCATCGGCAGTACTTGCACTGCAACTGATTGGCCACTGGTTACCGCTGAGCATTGGCGTTCTGGCTACTTTTTTATATACTGCTCCCAAAATCCCACATAAATATTTTTCACTCCTTTCAAAAATTGCCATAGGCAAAACGCTCTTTCTCACTTTTGTGTGGATGTACGTTACAACGGCATTGCCTGTACTGGTAGCCGGTGAGGAATGGACAACAGCGCATACTCTTTTTTGTGCCAGCCGTTTTTTCCTGATATATGCCATTTGTATTTTATTCGACTACCGCGACAGGGAGGCAGACCGCATGCAGGGTGTTAAAAGCATGATCACCTGGATGAGTGAAAAAAATATATTACTGATATTCCTGGTTGCCCTGGCATTGTTTGTGATCAGTACGGTTGCGCTAAGCACACAGTCCTTTTCTACTTTTTCCATTATTTTGTTATTGACCCCCGGCGGCATTGTGCTGGGCTTGTATAATTATGCCCGGAAACATTTTTACGATTATCTTTATTATTTTGTACTGGACGGGCTGATGATGTTTTCCTCGCTTTTAACCCTGCTGTTGAGGATTTAACTATTTTTGGAATCAATTCAATATAAAATGGCAAAAAATACAAAAGCAAAGCAAAAACCTGTAGTAAATGACAGTTCTCTTCTTTTTCTAAAAAATTACCTGAACAATGCCTCTCCAACCGGCTTTGAAAGCAGCGGTCAGAAATTATGGCTCCAATATATCAAACCTTATGTGCACACCCATTTCGTTGACCCTTATGGCACGGCGGTAGGAGTGATAAACCCCGATGAGAAATTCAAGGTAGTAATAGAAGCCCATGCAGATGAGATCAGTTGGTTTGTGAATTATATTACCAATGAGGGGTTGATCTATCTGAAACGCAACGGTGGTGTGGATCACCAGATCGCTCCCGGTAAAAGAGTTATCATTCATGGCAAAAAAGGTCCGGTAAAAGCGGTATTTGGCTGGCCGGCCATACACACCCGCATGGGCGGTGGCGATAAAGAAACGCACCCTAAAGTAGATAATCTTTTTTTGGATTGCGGAGCCAGAAGCAAAAAAGAGGTGGATGCGTTGGGTGTTCACATCGGTTCTGTAGCTACTTATGAAGAAGGGTTCGACGAACTGGCCTATGGATATTATATCGGCAGGGCTATGGATAACCGCATTGGAGGCTTCATGATCGCTGAAGTGGCCCGCCTGCTCAAAGAAAATAAAAAAAATATTCCTTTCGGATTATATATTGTAAACGCCGTTCAGGAAGAAACAGGGTTAAGAGGAGCCGAGATGATAGCCCGCAGGATTAAACCCGACGTGGCCGTTATTACGGATGTAACCCACGACACCACCACCCCTATGATCAATAAAATGATCGAAGGCGACGTAGCCTGCGGAAAAGGCCCGTCGCTGGCTTATGGGCCAGCTGTCCACAACAAATTACTGGATATAGTGCAAAAAGTAGCAGAAGACAAAAAAATACCTGTGCAGCTACGCGCGGTAAGCCGCAGCACCGGAACCGATACCGAATCATTTGCATATGCCAATGACGGCTGCCCCTCTGTGCTTATTTCCATCCCGCTCAGGTACATGCATACTACAGTAGAAATGCTGCACAAAGAAGACATTGAAAACACGATCAGGCTCATGTATGAAACACTGCTTACGTTAACACCTAAAACAAAGCTGAATTATTTTTAAAGCACAAAATCTGATGCAATGAATATAACAGCATATATTGACCCCGGTAGCGGAAGCTACCTCGTGCAGATGATCATTGCAGGCATACTGGGCATTGCCTTTTATTTTAAAACGATCTGGGCTACCATTAAATCCTTCTTCGGGGGCAGAAAAGAAATACCCAAAGACAAAGAAAAGAATGAATAAGGTACGAAACCACCCGGCCTCCTACAGGGACCCTTCGGGGTTTGTTTTTTTGTATGAAGGGAAATATTACAGGCAGGTGAACCAGTGTTACAAAGATGATTACCAGGCCTTAAAGCAATCCGGGTTATACAATCAGCTGGTTAAAGAAAAAAAACTTATTCCACATATTGAACTGGACAAAAATTTCAGCCAGTCCGACGAATGGTATTGCACTTTGCTGCCGGAGCAAATAACTTTTCTTTCCTGGCCATACGAGTGGTGTTTCAGCCAGCTAAAGGATGCCGCATTGCTTACCTTATATATTTTAAAGGAAGCTATACAACATGGGATGATATTAAAAGACGCCACGCCTTTTAATATTCAGTTTAAAAATGGCAGACCCGTTTTTATTGACACCCTGTCTTTTGAAAAATACGACGACACCCAGCCATGGGTAGCCTACCGCCAGTTTACCGAATCTTTCATCGTTCCTTTGCTATTGTGCGTTTACCGCTCACCGGAAATGCTGAAATTACTGCAGGCTTATCCGGATGGCATTCCCCTGAAGCTTGCATCGAAATGGCTTCCTTTGCGCAGCAGGTTTAATCTTAATGTTTTCCTGCACATTTTTTTACAAAACAAGGTGTCGGAAAAATCAAACCGGAACTCCGCGGCCCAACCTGCATTTTCCCGGAAAAAATTGTTATCTATTGCTAATAACCTGTTATCATTTGTTTCGGGAATGCAGCTTAAACCGATTAGAACAATCTGGAACAATTATTACGATGAGACGGTATTGAATGAAAAATACGTGAATGATAAACGCTCTGTTGTAGAGGGATGGCTGAAAGAAATTCCTGTAAAAACCATTCTGGATGCCGGAACAAACACCGGATTGTTCGCCAAGGCTGCTGCAACACATGCAGAAACCGTTATTGCAATAGATTCTGATGCGGATTGCATCAACAGTTTATACGTGCACTGCAAACAAACAGGCAATACCTGTATACTTCCACTGCTGATAGACATTTGCCAGCCAACGCCATCAACAGGTTGGCACAATGAAGAAAGAAGTGCCTTCATAAGCCGGTGCAGGGTAGATATGGTATTGGCCCTGGCAATTATTCACCATCTTGTGATAGGTAAAAATGTACCGTTGCAGCAGGTTGCAGAAACATTAAGTACCCTAACCGATTACCTCGTCATTGAATTTGTGCCTAAGGAAGATGTGAAAGTAAAGCAAATGCTACTGCAAAGGAAAGATATTTTCCCGCATTATACTGTAAAAGCATTTGAAGACATATTCAGTTCCTCTTTTGAGATTCTTCAAAAAATAAAGGTGGGTGAAACCGAGAGATCCCTGTTTTTAATGAAAAAGAAAAATTAAATACTACTCAAAAATATTTCATGTGCGTTTTAAAATTGCCCGGCATATTATCAGCTTCTTAAAAACTATCCCTTTACATAGCTTTCTGCTTCCCGTATTATTTATCCTGGGGGTTTATCTTAATTATAGCGGGCTAATCGATGGGGATACCGCACTGGTCATTTTTCTTATAGTAATGCTGCTCATTGTTGCAGTTTTTCTTATCCTGCTCTATTTTTTCAAAAACGCTTTAAAAGCGGCAGCAATTACTACAGTATTATCGGTTACCTACCTTTATTTCAAAAACATTCAGCAATCCTTTTCCGGCATACCTGTACTTGATGCACTTACGCGTTACCGGTTTTATGTGCCCTTCCTGGTAATTGCCCTGTCTTATTTATTATATAAAATATCAAGGGCCCGACAGTTGTTTAAAGTAACATTATATCTGAATACACTTTTTTCTGTTTATCTTTTAATGATACTGTGGGGAATAGCAAAGCTCTGGACAGAAACAGCGATTGAGAAAAGGAATATTATACAAAACATTGATATACACAAACGCGATTCAACTCTTAAGACCCAACATCCATCTCCTGATATCTGGTATATTGTTTTTGACGGCTACCCTTCCTCAGCATATATCAGGGATGTTTTGAAAAGCGATAATGCCGAATTGGATACCTTGCTTGAAAAAAACGGATTTTTTTTGGCAAAACATTCAAAAAGCAATTACAATGAAACGGCTTTTTCAATGGCTGCCACATTCAGCATGCAGTATCTCACATGGTTGAAAGACACTTCCGCGGCTTTGTCAGCTATTTATTACAAAGCAGCAAGCAGTGTTGAGATCTCCCCTGTTATCCAATATGTGAAAGCCGCAGGATATGATTTTTACAACTTATCCATATTTGATTTCACAGATCATCCTTCAATAGAAAAATGTTACTTCAACAATTCCGCGAGCGAAACCGTTATTCTCTATAACACCTTATGGGAAAGTTATAAAAGAGATATAAGGTGGAACTTTTATGATGCAACAAACAGCTCAACCGCTTCTCCCGCAGATCAGCAAAGTGCTTCCAAAAAGGAAGGTTTGAGCTTTAATGATATAATTATTGATTCGTTAAATAAGCTTTCCGTTGTAGCCGGTAAAAACCCCAGGTTCATTTACGGGCATGTTTACATTCCGCACTTCCCGTATATTTATAATTCTGCCGGGGAACCCTACAAAGACAGTGTATACAGCTCTGAAGTATATCATAATAAAAAAAGGTTCAGTGAGTACACGGGATATGGCCGGAAAATACTGGTTTCACTGGTTAAGCGAATATTGCAAAACAGCAACCAGCCCGTAATTATTTTGCAAAGCGACCACGGTGCAGCACTGGCACTTTACGACGGCTCCCCGAAACCTTATCGCTTTAGTAATTACTCCTCCTTTTATTTTCCTGATAAGAACTATGATAATTTATACGACAGCATAAGCAATGTAAATACCTTCAGGATAGTCCTGAACAAGTATTTTGATCAGCAGTTTCCGTTGCTCCCGGATAGCACGATTGATTTTGTAAACTAAGGATATAATGTGTAACGGCTAAGCCATCGCATAACCCGGACGACGACCTTACCCGTTCCTTTCTTTATTCAGATTTTGTAACCGTTCATGGTCCCTGTCGTAAGCCTTGATAATGGCCTTAACCAGGCGATGGCGAACTACATCATCTTCATCCAGCTCAATATGGGTAATGCCATCAATACCATTCAATATGCGGGTAGCTTTTTCAAGACCGCTCCGCTGGTGCTTGGGAAGGTCAACCTGGGTGATATCGCCGGTTATGATGGCTTTTGCATTGGCACCTATACGTGTTAAAAACATTTTGATCTGCAGATCAGTAGCGTTCTGAGCTTCATCCAGTATTATAAATGCATTATCCAGTGTGCGTCCGCGCATATAAGCCAACGGCGCTATTTCAATTACACGGGTACTCATGTAATAACCCAGCTTATCGGCAGGTATCATGTCATCCAGCGCGTCATACAGAGGACGAAGATAAGGATCAATTTTTTCCTTCAGGTCGCCGGGTAAAAAACCGAGGCTTTCCCCTGCTTCAACAGCCGGACGGGTAAGGATGATCTTTTTCACCGACTTGTTTTTTAATGCCCGTACTGCCAGTGCCACAGCCGTATACGTTTTACCTGTTCCCGCCGGGCCGATAGCAAATACGATATCATTTTTTTCGGCTGCCGATACCAGGCGCTTCTGATTGGGCGTTCTGGCTCTTACGCTTTTACCATTAGGGCCAAACACCAATATATCATTGCTGTTGCGCTCCACAAAATTGTCTACCGTCTCTGCATCATCACCACCCAATATCTGTTCAAAATAATTTTCGCTTACATGCCCGTTCCGTTCCAGGTATTGAATAAGCAATACGATCTTTTCTTTTGCTGACTCAATTTGCTCAGGAGCGCCGCTCAGCTTAATTTGCGTACCACGGCTGAGGATTTTTAAAAGCGGGAATTTCTTTTTAAGAAGATCAAGTTTGCCGTTGTTAACACCAAAAAACTCAATAGGATTAACGGTTTCGAGGTTAATGATTGTTTCTGTCAATTCAATTCGGTTTATTGTTCACAAATAGTCATTCAGACTACCCATCCATTGAAATCAAATGTAAGGATTCGCTGCCTATAAAATACAAAATTACTTATACACAAATGTGAATACTTTTCTAAAATCCTGCCAGTATCTTAAAATTCAACAAGCGGGGAGTTAACCGGTTGGGAATAGCGTAAACAGTATTAGAAAAATCTTTGATAAGCATATAAGAAATGGTATTGTCGCGATCAAGCAGGTTAAATACCTCAAGGCTTGCCCATATATTATCGAATTCCCGGAAAGGATTACGGCTTCTGCGATTGCTTTTATCACTGCTCAGTAGTAAAGCGCTGAAACCGATATCAACACGTATATAAGGGTCAATGATTATACCATTGCGGTAACGTATGCTGCCGGGAATATTATAGGGCATACTGGTTCCGTATACCATATTTAAATGCACTTTAAAATTTTTGTTGGTGCTTAAATAATCCTGGAAGAACATACCAAATGTAAGCAGCCGGTCGGTAGGGCGGCGCATCCATCCTTTGTCAAAACGAACGCTGTCGGCAACTGCCTGATCTTCTGTTTGAGCCGTAATAAATTCTCCGTTTGCATTTTTATAGCGATAATAATGAAAATCGTTTATCTTTTCCATAGTACGCATCAGCCCTATGCTGACCCAGCTTTCGGCATCCTTTACCAGTTCACTGAACAGGCGCATCTCCATACCCATTGCATATGCTTTGGCGTTGTTACTGCCAAAATAGCGGATGCGCACATTATCTATATCATAAGGATCAACATTATACAAATGCTTGTAATATGCTTCTAAAGTTACCCGGGACGGCCGCTCCCACAATTTGAAATTGCGATCGGCGCCTGCCGCCACCTGCCAGCTCCGCTGCGCTTTTACCGCTGTATTAACTGATCCGTCGTATCGCCTCAGCTCCCGGTAAAAAGGGGGCTGATCGTATGCACCTGCCGCAAGTTTTAAAACCCAGTCTGTGCCTGCACCAGGCATCCACGACATTTGTGCACGCGGCGACAGCAATAATTCATTGTTCAAAGAATTGTAGTTAAATCGTATTCCCGCCTGTACAGTAATATGGGATGCGCTGCCAAATAATATATTGTCCTGTACATAGCCCGACAGCTTACTGATATCAAGATCAGTTGCCGACTTCCTTACCCGGTACAATTGCAGCGTACCGGGCTGATACGGCAGATTATAGCCTGCGGAATCCTGTGCTTCCCATTCGCTTAACCGGTCGGAGATCATTGTTTTTTCCGCGCTTATACCCCATTGAATGAAATGTTTTTCATTATCCCATCTTCCTTTGTGAGATATATTCCAGTTTTCGATATCCAGCCTGTTCCTCGCATGATTGATAAATGTTCCTGCACCCAATGGATTAACAATTGATCCGAAACCGGGCTGCGATTTATCGAAGCTCCTTTCCCCGAATAAATAAGCGCCGGTAATATCATACAATTCCTGTTCATTATTCCGGAACCCGCTCAACATCCATTTTAATTTCAGCTTTTTATTTACCTGCTGCAATGCACTTACACCGATCATATTCGTCAAATATTGGTCCCGTTCACTTCCGTCAAAATAGATATCGAGTCCAAGATTGGTGCTGAACAAAGGTGAAAGAACGGATGACGTAAGTTTCGCCTCTTCAGGAATAAGCGTGAATTTTGTGCGGGACAGATTACCCAGCAGCTCTAATTGCCATCTGCTGTTTAAACGATAGGTAAACAAAGCCTGGATATCGGATGAAGAAGGAATATAATTACCTTTTGTTTCCTGACTGCTCAGGAGATTTCTGTTAGACCTGTTGCGTACCCCGACCAGGTAGCTGAATTTTTCATTTTTGGTGATCCCTTCCACATGAAAACCCTGCTCCAGCAAACCGATATATGCCGAGCCTGCGAAGGCTTTAGGCTTTTTATACTGAATGTCGAGTACACTGCTCATCTTGTCTCCATATTTCGCCTGAAAGCCTCCATTGTAAAAGCTTATACCACCTGTGAGCTCAGGATTAATAAAACTCAAACCTTCCTGCTGCCCGCTGCGCACCAGGTAAGGGCGAAAGATCTCAAAGTCGTTGATGTAAACAAGGTTTTCATCGTAATTGCCACCCCGTACCGTATACTGTGATGTGAGCTCGTTATTGCTGCCAACAAATATCTTTATGAGACTTTCTACGCCACCGGTAGCAGACGGAATGGTGAGCGCGTGTTTGGGATTGATGCGTATGAGCCCAGTTTCTGTACGTTCTTTTTCATTTTTTACAATAACCTCCTCCAATACTTTTGAGCTGCTTTCCATACGAATGACCACTTTCTCCAACTCATTTTCGCTGAGGTAAAAATTACGCTGAACAGTATGGAAGCCGGTGAAGGAAAAAACGAGCGCTAACGCTTTGCCCGCAGGTACTTTTATGGCGAATGTGCCAGAGTCGGAAGTTGCTGTTCCGCTTTGCTTTCCTAAAATGGTTATGGTTACTTTGGCTAAGGGTTTTTCGTTTGCATCTACCACTTTGCCCGAAACAACAGCAGATCTTTGTTGTGCCGGCAACACAGAAGATATCAGCATACAAAATAGCACCAACAAAGTTCTGGAGGCAGGCATCAGCAAATAAACTGGTTTAACAGGGCAATATTACACAATCATAGTGATTATGAGATCTATCGCTTCACCACCCTACAGTATTAACGCTAAAGCTGTACTGCCATTATAAACGCTTCTTTTATTTTTGCAAATTGTATAGTATTTTCGGCAATACTCAAATTTCTGTTTATGCCAGTACATAAAATGTTTCGGTTTGCCGCGCTTTTTATTATTATATTAGCCGGTGCACAGCTTCCCGCATCTGCACAAATTGCCACACCCGGAAACCCTTTACCCGCCTGGAAGGAAGGATACCTTGATCTTCACCATATCAATACCGGCTGGGGAGACGCTGCATTTTATATTTTCCCCGATGGTACCACTATGCTTTTTGATGCCGGAGAAATGAACCCCACCGGCAGCCGCGCTTTCACACCACGCAATGCGGCTATGCGGCCCAATTACAGTAAAAGAGCATACGAATGGATCGTGGAATATATTAAGAAAGTATCGCCATTAAAAGATAAAGCGGTAATTGACTATGCCGCCATCTCGCACTTCCACGACGATCATTTCGGGAGCTGGTACCCGGGGGCAAAGTTGTCGGCTACCGGAAAATACAACCTTACCGGAATAACAGGCGTAGGCGAACTTATTCCTATTCGTTGCCTGTTGGACAGGGATTTCCCCGACTATGATTATCCCTACAGCATAAAAAGAAATAAAGACAGGTTCAGCGGTGAGATCAATTTCTGGAAGACGATGCAGAATTATTTTGATTTTATTGCTGCGCAACAGCAAAAAGGAATGAAGGCTGAGCGGTTCAAAGCGGGCAGTCGCAGTCAGGTGCATATGAAATACCATGCCAGGCAATATCCAGCTTTTTATGTGCAGAATGTAAAAGCAAACGGGCTGATATGGACAGGAAGAGACAGCGCCACCGCGTCGTTTTTCCCGCCTGTTGATACCGCCAACCCACGCAGTTGGCCCAGTGAAAACGGACTGAGCCTGGTATTAACATTGAATTACGGACCTTTTACATATTATACCGGCGGCGATTGCGGCGGCATCGTATCTTATGGTGATGAATGGTGGGAGGATGTAGAAACACCTGTGGCTAAAGTGGTAGGAGAAGTGGATATTGCCACGTTAGACCATCACGGTAACCGTGATGCTGTAAACGAGTTTCAGGTTAAAACATTTAAACCCAGGGTATGGATACAGCAATCCTGGTCATCTGATCACCCGGGTGAAGAAGTACTGCGTCGTTTAACCACGCCTTATTTATACGAGGGGCCGAGGGATCTGTTTACTACAAATATGCTTGATGCAAATAAATACGTGATAGGTACACGGGTTGATCATTCCTACAAAAGTTTGCAGGGACATATTGTAGTAAGGGTTTTGCCGGGCGGCAAAGAATATTACGTAATTATATTAGACGATAGCAGAGAGGATATGCCGGTAAAAGATGTATTTGGACCTTACCGGTCAAAAAGCCGGCAATAACCAATTTAAAATACCTTCGATAAAACACCTGTTTGCATAATTCCTTATCATGTGCACTGGTAATTTTCAGTTATCTTTACATGTTCCCGCTGAGGAAACCAACTTATTGAAATAACATAAAATACTTTTATCGTTTGCATTTTACAGAATTTAATTTTCACCCTGCGTTACTTGAAGGAATTGAGGCGTCCAACTATGAAACAGCCACTCCGGTACAACAACAGGTAATTCCTCCTATACTTGCCGGGAAAGACATTATCGCTTCGGCACAAACAGGCACCGGCAAAACAGCCGCTTTTTTGCTGCCCATTATTCATCGCCTGCTGCAGAAAGAAACCAACGGTCAGATACGCGCACTGGTAATTGTACCAACCCGCGAGCTGGCAATACAGATTGCCCAGCACCTGGAAGGACTTTCTTATTTTACTTCTATCAGTTCCCTGGCCGTATACGGTGGCAGCGAAGCCCAGAATTTTGTTGGGGAGAAGAAAGCATTACAGATGGGTGCTGATATTATTATTTGTACCCCCGGCCGATTTATAGCCCACCTTAACATGGGCTATGTATCCATAAAAGGGCTGGAATTTCTAGTACTGGATGAGGCAGACCGGATGCTGGATATGGGCTTCCAGGACGAGATCAGCAGGATAATAACACAATTGCCGCTCAAGCGCCAAACTTTATTGTTTTCTGCCACCATGCCTCCCAAGATCAGGAATTTAGCCCGGCAGATCCTTATTGATCCTGTAGAGATCAATATCGCTATTTCCCGTCCTCCCGAAAAGATCGTACAAAGGGCTTTTGTAATATACGAGGCGCAGAAGCTTCCGCTGGTAAAATATTTACTGACCAAAACACCTTTTAAAAGCGCGCTCATCTTTTGCAGCAGGAAGCAAAATGTAAAAGCTTTGACGCGAATGCTGAAACAAAATGGTTTTACGGTAGAGGAAATGCATAGCGACCTTGTACAATCACAAAGAGAAAATGTGCTGATCAGTTTCACAAGCGGGCGTATACCCATACTGGTAGCCACTGATATTTTAAGCCGCGGAATTGATATTGATACCATTGACCTGGTTATCAATTACGATGTTCCGCGCGACGGGGAAGATTATGTTCATCGCATCGGCCGAACAGCAAGGGCCGAAGCCGATGGTATGGCCTTTACGCTGGTAGGGGAAAAAGAACAGAACAGCTTTGCAGCAATAGAAGAACTCATCGGAAAAGAGGTGGAAAAGGCAGCTTTACCGCAATTCCTTGGTGAAACACCAGCCTGGCGCCCCCGGAAAAGATCGGGCAACAGGAAACCACAAAGAAAATTTTACAGGCGAAAGCCGGGACGGTATTAAGAGCCGGCAAGACGGTGTGTTGCGTTTACAATAAACGCAATATTTTGTATGCAGTGATCTGTACTATTTCCCCGATTTTTATGAGGCAATACCATCGTTGGCAGAAATGCTTTCTATAAGTATTTTAATTTCCTCTTTCGTTCTGTTCTTCTTCTTTGCGAGGCGCTCCAGCAATTCATCTTCCTTACCCGGAGCATAATCCAGGTCCTCTTCTGTAAGCTCATGATCATTTTCTTTGAGCATTTCTTTTACATATTCCCATGGACGTTCAAGCTTTAATTTATAGTTTTCCATACTGTGGTTTTTAAAGAAACAACAATATTCACGCCATTCAATAAAAAAAGGGAACTGAAACGTATTTCAATTCCCTTCTGCATTATTAACTGACTTTATTTATGATGCTGTTCGCAGGTAGGAATTATTCAATCCAAAATTGTTTTCCCTGGTCCTGAACCCGGAACGGATCCTGCTGAGGCTTTCTTTGGTAATACCTAAAAAAGAAGCAAGATAGGTGAGCGGGATACGCTGCAAAGCCTCAGGCTGCTTTTGTGTAAAATAGTGATAGCGGTCTGCCGCCTCCATAAAACGGGTAGCAAAAAGGTTCTCCTGCATTTCCATAATAAAAGTGCTCATTATGGTACGGTTCAGCTTGTCAATTGCCGCATACTGGCGCCCCAGGCTCAGCAATTCGTTATAAGGAATTACACCTATTACCGAATCTTCAAGGATATGCATACTTTCTTTTGCCGGTGTATTGAATAACAGGCAATGGAGAGAAGATATGATATGACCATCATATCCCAGCCAGGTAGTATGCTCCTTTTGCGTTGTTTTATGAAAAAGCCGGTAAGAGCCTTTTACAATAACAAAAAGATCGCCACAGAACTGATCCTGTTCAAACACATGATCATTTTTGCGGTACTCTTTCAAAGTAATAATGCTTTTCAGCGCCTGCCGGCTGGCATCATCCAATGGCGTATACTGCTGACAAATGGTAATGACCTGCTCCATGGTTTGGGGTTCAATCAAAGTAAATTTTTTCACGGGGGTAGAAATTAAATTCGATAAAAATGAAATTATCATACATTAAACGGGCATGCAAAACTATTATTATGAGGTTTGTTATTTTCTGTACCGGCATTACCTTATGCTAATCAAAACCAGCATAAAATTTAATGACATCCATGCTGTTATGCCGTAACAGCAGGCCCCGCCAGACGGCAGGAAATCGTATATAAAATATTTATAAACAATATTTTATACGTTCTTTAAACGTTGTATAACATCTTTGGGATCAGGTGCATCAAAAATAGTGGTTCCTGCTATCAAACCATGGGCGCCGGCTTCAACAACAGCTTTGGCATTCTGCAGTGTAATTCCCCCGTCTACTTCAATAACAGTATTGAGCTTTAACTGATCAATGCGTTGCCGGAGCAATTGTATTTTAGTTAAAGTGTGCGGTATGAATTCCTGCCCCCCGAAACCGGGGTTTACGCTCATCATACAAATAATATCAGTGTATTCAAGAATGTCCTGCAGCAATTGAACAGGTGTATGAGGATTTACAGCGATACCGGCTTTCATCCCGAGGTTCTTGATCTGCTGGATATTGCGGTGCAGGTGCGGGCAGGCTTCATA
>NZ_DAOMOZ010000039.1:0-28584 GCF_035444585.1 Agriterribacter sp. | reverse complement strand
CAACCGGTCGGCATCGGGAGCTACGAATTTTATACCTAAATATTCCCCCACCGTGGTGCCGAACAACAGCCAGAAAGTGGCGCATCCTATATACCACAATACAAGCTTCGATAACTGCGGATCAAAATTCGGCCGCTTTACGGCCCTTTTCTTTTGCACTACCACAGGCAGGGCGCTTACACTAACGCTGCTGATCAAGCCCCTGCTGTCTTGCGGAGACAGGCTACCCGACAGCTCATTGTGTGTAAGCCCATAATCCAATGCTTCTTTTCTTTTAAGCAAAGTTGCACGGGTTTCTTCATCGGGAGAAACAGCAAGGTACTGGGCCAGCTGATCGGCTTCGGCCAGGTTTAACCGGTTGCGGTTTTGCTTAATAAGGTTCAGCACCTTAATGATCATAAATATGATCCCTGCGCTGATGGGAATAACCAGCAATATTATTGTTATGATAATACCGGCTTCACCCAACACAGAACCTTTATCGGGCGCTGCCTCCTGGGCAAACAACCGTGCGCTGCTTAACGACAGCAATAAAAGAAGGGAGATCGCTTTAAGAAGGCTGTTGCTGTTTTCCTGCGAAGGTGCTTCTGCAGGGGAGCCCTTCTTATTATAATTCAGATATGCTTCAATTTGTTTGCTGTTCAGGTTTGCAATATACCGGTCAAAATTTTTATTTGCATTGCGTTGCTTTAGCCTTTTGTTTATTTTAAGCATTTCGCCGGTTTTGAATTTCAGGTACAAAACAGCAGCAAGCATAAAGAAGATCAGTACAAAAAGGAAAAGCAGTAAACCATTGAGATGTGTAAAATAAAAACCCGGTTTCCCTGTGGTTTGGGCGAATAGTGAAGCAGAGCTGATCAACCCCACTGCTAAAAGCAATCCCCTGATACACCGGGGATACCATTTCTTTTTCATAAAAAATTTATACTCTTTTTAAAAAGGTCAGTTTCCTTTCCAGTTTTTCATCAAATTCATTTAGTGTAGACGCCTGAAGCATGTCGTGCATTTCCTTCCGTATTTTTTTAAATTCGCTATGTATAGGACAGGGCTTTTTTTCCGAGCATTCTTTTAATCCCAGTCCACAGCCCGAAAAAATTTTATCCCCGTCTATTGCGCTGACAATATCGGCAAGCGTACATTCCATTCCCTTCTTATCAAGATAAAATCCTCCTGCAGGACCTTTTAAAGACTGAATAAGATTTTTGCGGCTGAGCTCCTGTAAAATTTTAGCGATAAAGTATTCAGGCGAATCAATTCCCTCAGCAATTTCCCTGATCCCGGTCCTTTTACCGCCCTTTGACTTTTGACCAACAAAAAGCATTGCCCGGAGGGCATATTCACAAGTTTTTGAAAACATGTATCAGCTGGTTATACGCGCAAAGTTAATTACAATTCAATAATAAAAGAGTTTTTTATCCTCTATTATTAAAAAGGCTGTCCGATCTCAGTATCGGGTATGACGCAGATTAGCTTCTCAATTCCGGGAAACATGGAATTTTGCTTACCTGATAATGAAATCTGCAAAGGATGCGTTTTAAAGCAATTGGCTTTTCAGTTGATCATATATTAAAATGCATCCGATGCAAACGCTTAAAACAACTGCACCATTATCATATCACCAATTATGCCGCGACAAATAACTGATACAGGGCTTATTCAAAAATATAACGTTCCGGGGCCGCGGTACACCAGCTATCCTGCTGTTCCTTATTGGGATGAGGCCGGATTTTCAACCGCACAATGGATCAGCGGGTTGCAGCAGTCCTTTTCAGAAAGCAACCGGCAGGAAGGCATCAGTCTTTATATTCACCTGCCTTTTTGCGAAAGCCTTTGCACTTTTTGCGCATGCAACAAACGCATTACCAAACAACACAGTGTGGAAGAGCCTTATATAGAAGCCGTTTTAAAAGAATGGGACCTGTATAAAAGCATGCTTCCCCAGATACCTGTTATCCGCGAAATACACCTTGGCGGCGGAACCCCTACCTTTTTTTCATCAAAAAACATCAAAAAACTGGTAGAAGGCGTTTCAGCCGGGGGCATCATTCACCCCGAAAAGGAATTCAGCTTTGAGGGCCATCCCAACAACACCGGTATAGAACATTTAAAAATTTTATACGAACTGGGTTTCCGGAGAGTAAGCTTTGGCGTGCAGGATTACAACGAAAAAGTGCAAAAAGCCATTCACCGGGTGCAGCCTTTTGAGAATGTAAAAAGGACAACGCTTGCCGCCCGGGAAACGGGTTTTGAAAGCATAAGCCACGACCTGGTATTCGGCCTTCCTTTTCAAACGCTGGCGGATGTACGCAAGAATATCGCGCTTACACTTGCATTAAAGCCCGGCAGAATAGCGCTTTATTCGTACGCGCATGTGCCATGGATAAAAGGAGTTGGGCAACGGGGCTTTGATGAAGCCGATTTACCGCCGGGTGAATTAAAGCTGCAGTTTTATAAAACCGCCAGATCACTATTAAAAGAGGCGGGCTATACAGAAATTGGCATGGACCACTTTTCCCTGCCTTCGGATGGCCTGTACCGGTCAATGATCACCAAAAAGATCCACCGCAATTTCATGGGCTATACTTCTTCTGCCACCCATGTTATGATCGGGCTGGGCGTATCCGCTATTTCCGACAGTTGGTATGCCTTTGCCCAAAACGAAAAAACGATTGAAGAATATTACAAGCGGGTACACAGCGGAGCTTCAGCCATCGTAAAGGGACATATTTTAACTGCTGAGGATCTGATCATACGGAGGCATATACTTAACCTGATGTGCCTGCTGGAAACCAACTGGCTACCGGAAGATCGTTTTCCCGGGATTATGGAAAGATTAAAAACACTGGAAAACGATGCCCTGATAACAATAACCGGAAATAAAATAATCGTTAATGCAAAAGGCAGGTCTTTTTTACGCAATATCTGTATGGCTTTCGACCTGAGGCTGATCGCCAAAGAGCCTTCGGCCCGTTTGTTTTCAATGACGGTATGAGTTAGCTATGGGCAGTCAGATGCTGTCGCCATTGTAATTCCATAAACGGAACTTAAACGCTTTTACCATACAAAAATGCGGCACTCACCCTGCGACCTGCACCTTGTAACCTGCAACCGGCTACACTTTCAAACCATAAACTTTAAAACTTCAAACTTCCGAACTACTCTTCCGCTGGCTTATATTCAGGATCAGCAATCCTGCAAACAATAAAACCGCGGCGCCCAAAAGCATTTCATTGGTATACGGCATACTGATATAGCTAATAGCCCCCGCTCCCTGGACCAACAATATTAACTCGTTAAGGAAAATACCTATGATAAAAACAACAATGCCTGTAACGGCTGTTTTATTCATGCGCATGTATTGATTAATGGCAATATATCCCAATATAAAAAGCGTAATTACACCCAGTAAGATCAGATGTAAATACCCGATAACAATAGAACGAAACCCAAAGGCCAGCTTACTGAGCGCCGGAATAGTGGAACCCGATTGCAATAAAAGCTTGATCATTAATGCAACGGCCGATAGTCCCAGCAGCCATTTGCCCAACGGTGAAATGAGCTGCCTTAACTGCCCGAAGCGTTCCCTGACCGCCCCGAATAAAAGGGCAAACCCGGCAAGCTGAAAGCAAACAGCTACGATAACCAGTATATAGGCCCATAGGGGGATGGGAAGCCACAATGCCGATAAAAAGTAAGCCGGGATACAGGCTAAGGTAAATAACCAGAATATCGTTTTATGATTATTTAAACGTATTCCCCAGGTATACAGCTTGTGTGCCAGCAACCCCATGCAGGCAAAGAAGAACCAGCCATTGTACTGGAAATGCAAAAAGTAATAGGAAGATGCAAGATACCTGTCCGGATGTGCTGTTTTTGTAGCCATCATAATCGCTAAAGCAAAAGCACCTGCGGAAGAAATAACATTAAAAAAAAGAGCGGCTTTAAACCACGGGTCGCCGGGGCTTTTTTGCCGGGCCCTGTTCATGTTTCGCCAGTACATAACAGCAAATGCATAGGCAGTAAAAATAGACAGTGTAGAAAAGCTGATAGAATACAAACCATACCCCTGGAAGGGAAAAGTGAACAACATACCATACGCTGCAATAAGATTGCCATACAATAGCGGAGCATATTTTTTAAATGCATTTTGTTGTTCATCATACAGGCGCGACACCAGCAAAACCATCAAAATTTGTGTTACCCAACCTGTAAATGCAAAATGGGAATGGGCATGAAGCAAATGCTTCTGATGAACGAAAGGCAATGCATAAGCAATTTTATACCGGAGCATCACCCCGATAAAAGCAACGAGCATTAAATTAAAAACAGCTATCCTGAACCACAGGATTAAACTTTTATTCATATACCGGGAATTTTTGCAGGTAAAACAGAGGTCTCTTTTTATCTGATAAGAAACCTGAGCAAATATAACAATCTGGCTGTTTTCGGACTATAACCTGCCGGCATTTTCCAAACCTGATATATATCATATCCCTTTTTGAGGATCATCATTCAATTAATCTTCAGGTTAACCAACATTTGCAGTATGAGTTACATCAAATAATAATCAAAATATCCCTGCAATAATTAAAATATACTTGTTAATCTTGTACCTACAAAAATATTTTTTATGAAAAAACTACTTATTACCGGCACTATCGCTTTCATGATGTATGCCTGCGGCAACCAGGGCGAAACCAAAGATTCAGCGAATGCCTCAGATGAATCAAAACCTGCAACAGAAACAACGGAAAGCGGCAACCCCAGTTATGATCCTAAAAGAGGTGAGGGCAAATTTGAAAACGTGGAACTACCTGCATCATTAGATGTTACAATGGCTAAAAGCGGAAAACAGATATATGAAGTGAAATGCGCAAGTTGTCATAAGCTAAGTGATGAAAGGCTGGTGGGGCCCGGATGGAAAGGTGTAAGTAACAAACACAGGCCCGAATGGATAATGAACTTTATTACCAACCCCGATGCAATGATAGACCAGGATCCCGAGTTGCAGGCTCAACTGGAAATATGCCTGGTGCGTATGCCAAACCAAAGCCTGAGCGACGACGACGCACGACATCTGCTGGAATTTATGCGGCAGAACGACGGGGTAAAATAAAATGAAATCTTTTCATTTTTTATTTAAAATATACCTGATATATGAAACCTGTACAATGTACACTGGCAGCATTTGCCCTGGCTATTCTGTTTGGCAGCATGAACGCCTGTAAACCCAAGAATGCCGGAACTGCCGTAACCGGTAATGCCGCCGAAAAAGTTTATATCCCTCCGGGCAAGTATGACGAGTTTTACAATTTCGTTTCGGGTGGCTTCAGCGGGCAGTTGTCGGTATACGGATTGCCCTCCGGGCGCCTGCTCAGAGTTATCCCCGTTTTTTCCCTGGATCCCGAAAAAGGCTGGGGCTTTAGTGAAGAAACCAAGCCCATGCTCAACACATCTCATGGTTTTGTTCCCTGGGATGACCTGCACCATGTTAACATGTCGCAAACCAACGGTGAGATTGACGGCCGCTGGGTTTTTGTAAACGGCAACAATACGCCCCGTTTAGCCAGGGTTGATCTTACCACCTTCCGCACCGCCGAAATACTTGAATTGCCTAACAGCGGCGGTAACCACTCTTCACCTTTCATCACCGAAAACACGGAATACGTGGTTGCAGGTACCCGCTTCAGCGTTCCGCCCGATAATGTTAACGGTGATGTGCCCATTAACACCTATAAGCAAAACTTTAAAGGTAATGTTACATTTGTAAGTGTAGATAAGGATAACGGCAATATGGAAATCGCTTTCCAGATCGAAACACCCGGTGTAAACTTCGACCTGAGCCATGCCGGCAAAGGCCCTTCGCACGGCTGGTTTTTCTTCTCGTGCTACAATACGGAAGGAGCCAATACACTGCTGGAAGTAAATGCGTCGAAAAACGACAAAGACTTCATTATGGCAGTAAACTGGAAAAAAGCGGAAGAATATATTAAGGCTGGTAAAGGGAAAAAAGTGCCGGTAAAATATGTGCACAATAAGTTCAACGAAGAAACACATATGGCTACAACGGAAACGCTAAGAGAAGTGACCGTATTGGACTCCCGCGAACTGGAAGGACTGTGCTACTTCATTCCCTGTCCTAAATCACCGCATGGCTGCGACGTTGACCCAACCGGGGAATATATTGTAGGCAGCGGCAAATTAGCAGCGCTGATCCCTGTTTTCTCGTATACTAAAATGCTAAAAGCTATTGAAGACAAAGCTTTTGAAGGAGAATACGGTAAGATCCCTGTAATTAAATATGAAGCGGCATTATACGGTGAAGTGCAAAAGCCCGGGCTTGGTCCATTGCATACCGAATTTGACGGAAGGGGAAACGCCATCACTTCCATGTTCGTATCTTCTGAGCTGGTAAAATGGAATATTAAAGACCTCAAAGTCCTTGACCGCGTTCCTACTTACTATTCTACCGGTCACCTGATGATACCGGGCGGCGATTCCAGGAAACCAGACGGGAAATATGTGGTCGCTTATAATAAAATCACAAAAGACAGGTATTTGCCTACCGGTCCGGAACTATCGCAAAGTGCGCAGCTTTTTGATATCAGCGGCGATAAAATGCAATTGATACTGGATTATCCTACCATTGGAGAGCCGCATTATGCACAGGCAGTAAGAGCAGAAAAGATAAAAGACAATTCGCGTAAGATATTCAAGATCGAAGAAAACAGGCACCCTTATGTGGCCAAGGGAGAAAAAGAAACCAAAGTCGTTCGCGAAGGCAATAAAGTGCATGTATACATGACTGCCATCCGCTCCCACCTTACGCCTGATAATATTGAAGGTATACGCATGGGAGATGAAGTATACTTTCATGTAACAAATCTTGAGCAGGATTGGGATGTGCCGCATGGCTTTGCCATAAAAGGGGCAGACAATGGTGAGCTGCTGATCATGCCGGGAGAAACCACCACGCTTAAATGGACCCCCGACCGCACCGGTATATTTCCTTTTTATTGCACCGATTTTTGCAGTGCATTGCACCAGGAAATGACCGGCTATTTAAGGGTATCACCGGCAGGAAGCAAGGTACCGCTTACTTTTAGCACGGGCACCAATTTACCGGCAGAGGATCTACCGGCCGGCCAGTAAAATATTTCAACGGAATGGGGCTGCCTGCTGTACAAATACGGGCACCGCATTCCGTTTTTTTTAAGAGGCTGCACCGTATGAAGTGAAACGATAAAGAAGATAATGCCAGACAGGCAAAAAATAAAAGACATAAGGATGAAAAGGAACCAGATAAAAGGAAGCATCCGGCTGATATTAGGTATATGTGCTATTGCTTTATTTGCAGTAAACTACCTTCCCATATGGCAGATAGATTTAGACGCCCCCCAATATCCTGAAGGATTACAGTTGTTCATATATGCTGATAAGCTTGCCGGCAATGTAGACATCATCAATGGGTTGAACCATTATATCGGGATGAAAACCCTGCATACCGATGATTTTGTAGAATTTAAAATACTACCTTACCTCATCGGGTTCTTTAGCCTTCTTATACTGTTAACTGCCATCACAGGCAGGCGGCGTATGCTCCATACCGTTTTTATCCTTTTTGTATTGTTCGGCATTGTGGCAATGATTGATTTCTGGAAATGGGAATACGACTACGGTCATAACCTCGATCCAAACGCCGCTATTAAAGTGCCCGGTATGTCGTACCAGCCCCCGCTTATCGGCTTCAAGCAACTGCTTAATTTTGGCGCTTATTCCATCCCATCCTGGGGAGGCTGGATATTTATCGGTACCGGTGTTGTACTGCTGGTATGCAGCACACTTGAGTTCCGCAGGCAAAAAAAATTAAAAAGATTTTCAACGCCCGCACTTGCGCTGTCCCTATTTTCGGTCTTCGCATTCACATCCTGCAATTCCGGTCCCCAGCCCATTAAAGCGGGCATTGATCAATGCTCATTTTGCAGGATGACTGTAAGCGATACCCGGTTTGCCTGCGAGATCCTTACTCAAAAAGGAAAAGTGTACAAGTTTGATGATTCGCACTGCATGATCGCATTCGTGAATGCACCTGGCACAGACAAAAACAGTATTAAACAATTTTATCTTGCCGATTTTAACCAAAATACAAAATGGCTCAATGCAGAGAATGCATTGTTGGTAAAAAGTGAAGCATTAAAAAGCCCCATGGGTGGCAATACTGCCGCTTTTTCCAATGCCGCAGACCAGGAGAAAGCAGCCGAACATTTCTCCGGCGAGCGCGTAACATGGAAAGAAATAATCCAGTAAAGACAACTGGATGGAACCCGAAAGTGATCAGTAATATGAACAGAACAATAATATTATCCTTTGTATTTGCAATAGCCGTCCTCCCGCAGGCAGTTGCGGGGGTCATAAAAGTTGGTGAAGGGCAAACAATTACCAGCATCCAGCGGGGTATTGACATGGCCGCTGCTGGCGACACCGTACTGGTGGATGAGGGCATATACCGGCAGGGTAACATCATTATCAACAAATCTATTGTACTCAAAGGCCTTAACCACCCGGTACTGGACGGAGAAAAAAAATATGAGCTTCTGTCGGTAAGATCGCCGAATGTAACTGTTGATGGCTTTCTCATCAGGAACTCGGGACACTCTTCCATGACCGATATTTCCGGTATTAAAATTTACAACACCTACGATATTACCGTTATAAACAATATACTGGAAGATAATTTTTTCGGTATCTACTCCCAGCAGGGCCGGCAGTGCATCATTAAAAATAACCGCATAACCGCTTCCAGTACTGAAACCCAGCTATCAGGCAACGGCATTCATTGCTGGAAAAGCGACAGCATGCACATCAGCTACAATAGTGTTGCCGGTCACAGGGACGGTATTTACCTGGAATTTGCGACCCGTTCCCTGATCGAAGAAAATACGGTAGAAAAAAACCTGCGGTATGGATTGCATTTCATGTTTTCTCACAACAATACCTACACAGCAAATATTTTCCGTAACAATGGCGCAGGCGTGGCGGTAATGTATACCCGAAATGTAACAATGACGGGCAACCGCTTTGAATACAACTGGGGTGACGCAGCATACGGCTTGCTGTTAAAAGAAATTTCAGACAGCGAGATTGAAGGAAACTATTTTGAAAAAAATACCAGCGGCATATTTATGGATGGCTCAAGCCGTATTGAAATGCAAAAAAATGTATTCAGGGACAACGGCTGGGCCATAAAAATGCAGGCAAGCTGCATGGATATAAGGCTGGAAAAAAATAATTTTATCAACAACACATTTGATATGGGAACCAACGGCTCCCTGGTGCTGAACACGTTCAAAAATAACTACTGGGATAAATATGAAGGATATGACCTGAATAAAGATAAAATCGGTGATATCCCATACCGTCCGGTGAGTATGTATTCGATGATCATTGAAAAAAATCCGCCGGCAATGATGTTGTTCCGCAGCTTTATGACCACCCTGCTTGACAAAACAGAAAAACTTCTGCCCAGCCTTACTCCAGAAAACCTGAAAGATGAATATCCTTTAATGAAACCCCTGGCACTATGATTATCATCAGTAATGTATCAAAAAAATTCGGGAAGCTTAAAGCCCTTGATGACGTTTCAATAACCTGCAACCGGGGTGAATGCATTGCATTGATCGGACCGAACGGGAGCGGTAAAACCACGCTGGTTAAAACGGTACTGGGAATGGTGGTTCCCGATAGCGGCTTTATCACTTTTAACGGGAAAAATATTTTACATGACTGGGAATACCGGAAGGATATAGGTTATATGCCCCAGATTGGCCGATATCCCGAGAACATGACCATAGGCCAGGTGCTGGATATGATGCGGGATATCAGGCATGCCAAAGACGCCAGCCCGGATGAGGAACTGATTGAAGCATTTGATTTAAATGCTCTGATGAACAAGCGCATGAGAACATTATCGGGCGGTACCAGGCAAAAGGTGAGCGCCTCGTTGGCCTTTCTTTTCAACCCCGGTGTGTTAATACTGGATGAGCCAACAGCCGGACTTGATCCGCTGGCTTCGGGAATATTAAAAGAAAAGATCACTGCCGAAAAAGAAAAGGGCAAGCTCATTTTAATTACATCACATGTTTTAAGTGAGCTGGATGACCTAATTACACAGGTGATCTACATGCAGGAAGGAAAATTAAAATTCCACAAAAATATTGAAGCACTGCGCACCGATACAGGAGAAATGCAACTGACCAGGGCCATTGCCAGCATAATGACAAAGTAATTTACAATGAGAAAAATTATTAAATATGTTATTGCCGATATACTGCGCAATAAAATCGTGATCGCCTATACCGCTTTTTTGCTGGTAATGTCGTTAAGCGTGTTCATGCTGGAAGATAACGCATCAAAAGGCCTTTTGAGCTTACTCAACATCATACTGCTGATCGTTCCGCTGGTGAGTATTGTTTTTTCTACCATATACATTTACAACAGCTCCGAATTTATAGAATTGCTCGTAAGCCAGCCGCTGAAAAGAAAAACGATCTGGCTCAGCCTGTTTTCGGGACTTGCCGGCTCTCTTTCTCTTTCTTTTTTCGTTGGAGCGGGCATACCTATTCTTATATACCAGGCTTCCCCAACGGGGATAATGATGCTGCTAACCGGTCTGCTGCTTTCCGTTGTTTTCGTTTCTATTGCCATTCTCGCCTCTGTTACCACAAGAGATAAGGCAAAGGGCATCGGAAAGGTGATTTTACTCTGGCTGTATTTTTCAATACTTTTCGATGGTTTGATACTGTTCCTTTTGTTCCAGTTTGCCGATTATCCTCTTGAAAACGCTATGGTGGCTGTAAGTGCGTTCAACCCCATTGATCTCAGCCGGATACTGATCCTGCTGCAAATGGATGTATCTGCGCTGATGGGCTATACCGGCGCCATATTCAGGAATTTTTTTGGTACCCAGTCAGGCATTATACTTGCTATTTGTGTATTGCTGTTATGGGCGATAACCCCTCTTTGGCTATCACTGCGCAGATTTATAACAAAAGACTTATAACTTAAGTTTAAGAATTTTATTGGTATATTTGCCATTCATCATTATGACAGCGTATACAACATATCATTCTTTTGCAGTGGTACGGGATAAGCATATCCCTGTGCCTGATGCGCTGTATATCTGTATGTATCCTTTCCCCGGCTTTTTCAAAAAGCAAAACATTTCAAATCTTAAGGATTTCCACAGGCTTGCCCCGGACTTTATTTAACATACTGCAGTTCGGGGGTATATTTTAATTTTTCCTTTTTTTATCATCTCAATTAAACAATTATTATGGAACGAAAAACGGTAACCTTCCCGGTAAGGGTTATTTGCCTTTGTTGCATTTATGCTTTGAATATCGCTGTTTTGATTGCCGGTTTCATTACCGGAAAATTATGGTTATGGACGATTTGCTTGGTTATCTCAGTAGGACTGTTCGTACACTTCCGAACAACACGGGAAAGGATATTATCCGATTACCTGTATAAAAAGAGGATGATCAGAACAAGAAACAAGTAAAATGCACATTCTTAGATATTGTATAATTTTTTTAACACTTAAAACGTGACATATGAGCAAAGAAAAAAATCCTGTATTGCTGTGCGAAGAAGATTTTCGCCTGCTAAAGCAACTTGTAGGAATATCCCTTGTAAACGACAACGAGGAAATGACCCTGGCATATGAGCTGAGCAGGGCAATTGTAGTAAAAGACAACGCTTTGCCTCCCCATACCGTGCGGCTCAACTCTAAAGTAAGGGTGCAAGACCAGGCAAGTAAAAAAAATATCGACCTTACGATTGTAATGCCGCCACATGCCGATATCAAGCAAAGGAAGATCTCTATTCTTACTCCTATGGCGGCGGCGCTGATCGGGTTCAGGAAAGGCGATGAGATTGAATGGAAAATGCCTTCGGGATTAAAAAAATATAAAATCCTTGAGGTAACCAGCCCTGTGCAGGCCGAACAGGAAGCATAAACATAATGAGGCTTTTTAGTAAAAGTGCAAAAAAGAGACCACCTCAAAACGGAGATGGTCTCTTTTTTATCGGGTAGTTTATAATGATAAATCCTTCTCACGTGTAAGGTATAAGGCGTAAGGTATCAAGCCACTGAAACCTGCAACCCGAAACCCGTAACTTGCAGCCTGCATCAATTTCAAATCCATGATATGCTCAACGCAAAAATATTTCTCCCGGTAATATTGTTTTTCTTTTCCCCGCTCCTGCTTTCGGCACAGCTTCCGCTGCCTTACAGGAATCCGGCACTTCCCGCAGCTGAAAGGGTTCGTGATCTTTTGCAAAGGATGACCATTGAAGAAAAGTTCTGGCAATTGTTCATGATACCGGGCGACCTGGATAACGCATCGCCCGACCAGTACAAAAACGGTATTTTCGGGTTCCAGGTAAGCGCTGGTTCAAAAAACGGCGATGCCGCCCAGCAATTGCTTACCTACAACGCAACAGAAAATGCATTACTCCTTGCTAAAAAGATCAACAGCATTCAAAAATATTTTGTTGAAGAAACAAGGCTGGGCATACCCATCATTGCATTTGATGAAGCCCTGCACGGACTGGTACGCAGCGGCGCCACATCATTTCCGCAGGCCATTGCACTTGCCGCCACATTCGATACGGCACTGATGAGCCGCGTTGCCCATGCTATTGCCGTGGAAACAAAAATGCGCGGTATCCGGCAAATACTTTCGCCTGTGGTAAACATTGCCGGCGATGTACGGTGGGGGCGCACCGAAGAAACCTATGGCGAAGACCCTTACCTGAGCAGCGAAATGGGGGTGGCTTTTGTAAGCGCGTTTGAAAAGATGGGTATCATTACCACTCCAAAGCATTTTGTGGCCAACGCAGGCGATGGCGGGCGCGACAGCTATCCCATTCACTTTAATGAACGCATACTTGAAGAAATTTATCTCCCGCCCTTCAAAGCCTGCATTGAACGCGGTGGTTCCCGCTCGGTAATGACCGCTTACAATTCATTGGATGGCACAGCCTGCACCGCGAACGACTGGCTGCTGAATAAAAAGCTAAAGAACGAGTGGGGCTTTAACGGGTTCGTGATCTCGGATGCAGGCGCTACCGGCGGAACAGTGGTATTGCACAATACCGCAAAAGATTATCCCGGATCCGGTAAACAATCCATAACCGGGGGCCTGGATGTGATCTTTCAGACTGCTTATGACCATTATAAGCTTTTTATACCTCATTTTTTAGATGGCGGCATTGATATGAAAAGAATAAATGATGCCGTATCAAGAGTGCTGCTCGCCAAATTTGAACTGGGCTTATTTGAACAACCTTATATTCCGGAAGCGGCGGTAACAAAATCTTTCGCGGCACACAAAGCGCTTGCCAGGGAAGCGGCCGTAAAATCCATTGTACTTTTAAAGAACGATAAAAAGACGCTTCCTCTTTCAAAAAATCTCCGTTCCATTGCCGTTATCGGAACAGATGCAACAGAAGCCCGGCTGGGTGGGTACAGCGGTCCCGGAAATGGCAGGGTTTCCATACTGGAAGGTATCCGCCAAAAAGCGGGAAAAAGCATTGCGGTATCCTATATGCCCGGTCCCGGAAGAGAAGCTAAAACCTGGACGGTTGTTCCTGCAAAATATCTTACCCACACAGAAAACGGGAAACCATTTCCAGGACTGCATGCCGGCTATTTCAACAATATCCGTCTTTCCGGTAAGCCTGCTGTTACCAGGACCGATGCTACCGTTAATTTTTCATGGACATTGTTTACTCCCGATCCGGCCATTACCCAACCGTTTTATTCGGTTAGATGGACGGGAATATTAAAGCCGCCCACTGCGGGCAAATACAAAATAGGGCTGGATGGCAATGACGGTTATCGTTTATACATTAACGACAGTTTGATCATTGATAACTGGATCAAACGCAGCTACAACACTTTACTGTGCGATTTTACTTTTGAAAGAGATAAAACCTATGCGCTCAGGGTTGAATTTTTTGAACCGGTAGGAAATGCCCATATAAAGCTGGTATGGAATGCGGAAACAAAAACAGACTGGAATGTTAAGATACAGGAGGCTGTGACCGCGGCCCGCCAATCGGATATGGCAGTAGTGGTAGCGGGTATTCATGAAGGTGAGTTCCAGGACAGGGCAATGCTATCCCTTCCCGGGCACCAGGAAGAGCTGATCCAACAGGTAGCAGCCACAGGAAAACCCGTGGTGATAGTATTGGTAGGCGGCAGCGCCATAACCATGAGCAACTGGTTAAGCAAGGTGAATAGCGTGCTTGATGTATGGTATCCCGGAGAGGAAGGCGGGCATGCCGTTGCAGACGTTTTATTCGGCGACTATAATCCCGCAGGCCGCCTGCCCGTTACTTTTCCCTTGCATGAAGCACAGTTGCCTTTGGTATACAATCACAAGCCTACGGGACGCGGAGACGATTACTATAATTTAAGCGGACTGCCCTTATTCCCTTTCGGGTATGGATTAAGCTATACCACATTTGAATACAGCGAGCCTGTCCTGGATAAGAGAACAATTGCTCCCGGTGAAACCGCTACGATAAGCTGCATGGTAAAAAATACGGGGAAGGCAGACGGTGATGAGGTTGTTCAATTGTATATTACTGATAAGCTGGCATCGGTAGCCCGCCCGGTAATGGAACTAAAGGGATTTCAGCGTGTACGGCTCAAAGCAGGTGAAAGCAGGCAAATTACATTTGCTATTACACCCGGAATGCTGAGCATGCTGAACGCAGACATGAAAAGTGTTATAGAACCCGGGGCATTCACGATCATGATCGGAGCCTCATCGCGGGATATACGGCTGAAGGAAGAGCTGACGGTGGAATGACCACAGTGAGTGGAGATATGAAAAATACGGTCCGACGCTCCCTTGTCGTGTACCGCCCGCATTCCGGAGACCGCAACTATGCGAAGAGCAGCTATGCGAAGTCTCAGGACAGCAGCTATGCGAAGTCTCAGGACTTCGCATTTATTATGTTCTTCCGGGACTCCGTCCCGCAGCATACCCACTTTGACAAACAGGCTTTATAACAGAACTGTTACCTGGTGAACTTATAACCGGTGTGGCGCCTGTGCCTGCACACTGGCCGCAATGGACCGGATGCGGGGGTATACCTCAAAAGATAACCCAACAGGAAATGTTCACAGCTATACTTTTTTTGATATGAAATATGTAACTTTAAGTAACTCCACATATTTTATAAAACACCTTGGCAGATAGACCTTATTCTAAATGGAAAAGAGGGTTATTAAACTGAGCCTGGGTTGGGTATCTCAACCTGATCAGTGTTATGGTATTACGAATTACAACCGGGTGTTGAACTGACACACTATCCAATTCCGCAGGGTTTTAATTGATCTGAGCAAAATAAAACCTTAGTATATGCCACTATATATGGATTTTCACCATATTGAAAATGTAACGGTGGAAGACGTGAAAAGAGCGCATATGGCTGATGTAGCCATCCAGGATAAATATGGTGTACGGTACCTGCAATTCTGGGTAAACCAGGAGGCGGGGGCGGTATTTTGCCTGATTGAAGGTCCTGATCCGGAAACCTGTGAAAAGGTGCACCAGATGGCACATGGTAATATAGCGTGCGCTTTAACAGAAGTTCAGGTAGGGTTTTATGAAATGATGATGGGTACCGGCCATACCGTAAATGATTATGGGCTTGTTCAGAAGAAAAACGGATATCTTGATACGGGGCACAGAACCATACTTGTGATTTCTGTTTATGGTATTACCGGGGCCACTGCATCAAGCGATCTTTCCATGTTGCTTACTCCGGGCTGGGCGAGAAAAATAATTCGGGAACAAATGGAAAGATCCGGGGGCAGGCATTTGGCATGGGACGCAGACGACAGCCTCATGGCTGTTTTTGATGACGCAACCGATGCTGTGAGCTGCGCTTTGCGCATTACAAAAATGCTTGAACAGTTTGAGCCGAAGCGGCCGGAAATTATTTTTAAAATGGGCATAAGCGCTTCACAACCCGTAACAAGGGAAGGCGATTTTTTTAAAGGCGCTATTAAGCTGGCACATCGCCTGACCTTAACGGTGCCGGACAACCAGGTGCTGACCAGTGCACTGGTAAGAGCAATCTGCAAAAACGAAGAGCTTTTTACCGGCAACGCGATCAAATCGCTGACTGCAAAGGAAGAAGAATTTATATCCAATCTTATTCATGTAGCAGAGTTAAAGATAACAGACCATCAATTTGACCTCACTAAATTAAGCAATGAAGTATGCCTGAGCAGACCGCAATTGTACAGGAAGGTAACCGCCTTGACCGGTCGTTCACCCAATGATTTTATTGTTGATCTGCGCATGCAGAAAGCACTTTCCCTGCTTAGGCAGAAAAAGTGCGGCATAGCCGGGATAGCGTATGATTCAGGCTTTAACAGCTCTTCTTATTTTTCAAAATGCTTTGCTGAAAAATTTGGATGTACACCATCAAAATTTTTAAAATTGGTTTGACCATTTAACGGCAAATTCAGCGTGCAGCTTAATCTCCCTCGTCCTACACCTGCATTACCGGTATACGCAAGCATGCGTATGAACATTTTTTACTACTCTTTGAACAATTATTGCTAACACCAGGCCTGCTTCCTCACTTAAATTTATACAGGTAAATTTCAATGCCGTGAACTTTTAAGAAAAGTTTTCGAGCGTTTGAGAAAAACAGGTGCCTGGCCTGTAATATTATTTTTGTTCACACAATTAAAACTGTTGTATGAATGATACTTTGAGCAATGATCTGAAAAAAAGCCTGAAAGGCAATCTGGTGCTGCCATCAGACCCTGCTTATGATGAATCAAGAAAAGTGTATAATGGCATGATTGATAAACATCCGGCTGTTATTGCATATTGCAAAAGTGCAGATGATGTGATTGCCTGTGTAAATTTTGCCAGTCGCAACAACATGCTTCTTGCTATAAGAGGGGGTGGTCACAATGCAGGCGGGCTGGGAATTGCAGATGATGCACTGGTGATTGATCTTTCATTAATGAAAGAAATTAAATTAAATACAGGCAGCAAAACAGTTAAGGTTGGCGGCGGCTGTTTATTAAAAGAAGTGGATGCAGCTACACATGAAGCAGGAATGGCTGTGCCTTCGGGGATTTTTGGCACCACCGGCGTAGGAGGTATTACTTTGGGTGGTGGACTTGGTAATCTTACCCGCAGTTTAGGGCTTGCCATTGATAATCTTTTAGAAGCCGGGGTAGTGCTTGCCAATGGAAAGTTAGTAACCGCATCCTCCTCAGAAAATCCTGATCTGTTTTGGGCCTTGCGGGGCGGGGGTGGAAACTTTGGCGTAGTGGTTTCTTTTACTTTTAAACTAAACCCCTTACACACCGTGTATGCAGGACCAATGCTATGGGAACTGGATGATGCTGAAGAAATGTGGGCATGGCATCATGAATTCATAAATAACGCACCGAACGAACTGGGTGGGTATTTTGCCCTGTTAACCGTTCCTCCGGTTGCTCCTTTCCCCGAACATCTGCACCTTAAACAAATGTGCGGTGTGGTATGGTGTTATACTGGCGATATGGATAAGGCTGAAGAAGTTTTTAAGCCCATAAGAGCTAAAAAAACGCCTGCGCTTGATTTTGCCGGACCATTACCGTTGCCTGCACTGAATACATTGTTTGACGGATTGTATCCGCCGGGATTATTGTGGTATTGGAAAGCAGACTATGTAAAGGAAATAAGCCGGGATGTAATAAAACTGCACATAGCACATTTCAGGCAAGCACCTACGCCATTTTGTACCATGCACATGTACAATGTAAATGGTGCTGCCTCTGAAGTTGCCAAAGATGCCACAGCCTGGAACTACCGCGATGCCAATTACGGTATGGTGATAGTAGGCGTGTCAGATAATGCTGCCGACAAAGAAAAGATAACCAATTGGGCGCGAAACTATTGGTCAGATGTACACCCTCATTCTATGGGCGGCGCTTATGTAAATTTTATGATGGAGGAAGGCCAGGACCGGGTAAAAGCAAGTTATGGCGACAATTATAGCAGACTGGCGCAGGCAAAAGCAAAATATGACCCTGATAATTTGTTCAGGGTGAACCAGAATATTATACCGGTAGGATAGGTAAACGTATTCAACAACAAGGTGACAGCTTCTGAGAAGCTGCCACCTTTAAATAACAGCACATGAGAAAATTTACAATATTAATTTGGGGTTGTATTTTTTTCACCGCGACATCCAGCCAGGTAAAAGTGAACCCTAACGGTAAGTTCTTTAACTACAAGGGCATCAAAATTTATTATGAAGATACAGGTAGTGGTGAGCCTCTGTTATTGCTCCATAATTATATGGGAACGGCTGACCAGTGGAAACCTTATGTGGAAGTTTACTCAAAACAATTCAGGACGATTGCGATTGATATGATGGGTCATGGACGTTCTGATACGTATAATAAAGGAGCCACTTTTTTTAAACATGGAGATTATGCTAAAATTATTCTTGCCATGCTGGACTCTTTACAATTAAATAAAGTAAACGCAATTGGCGGGAGTAGCGGAGGTATGACACTGCTACATCTTAACGTAATGCAGCCCGAAAGATTTAAATCTGTTATTACAATTGGAGCACAAATTTATTTTAGCCGGCAATGCAGAGATTGGGTAACACAATTAGGATTGAACACTTTTATGGAATGGGCCAAGCCACACGGTGCCGAAAAACAGAAAATTTTGGCAACACAGTTCTGGCAAATGCGGGATCAGTACGGAGACCCTTCATTCACTGCGGATATGTTGGGCACCATGAGGGCTAACTGGTTGGTTGTACAAGGCGATAATGACGAGGCGCTGCCGTTACAGCAGGCATTAGACATGCATCAATCCATACCCAACAGCCGGCTTTGGATTGTTCCCAACGGAGGACATCTGCCGTATCTGATTCCCGATTTTCAATCTGAGTTTTTAAGGGTATCCCTTGAGTTCTTAAACGGAAACTGGGACAAGAATGATTAACAACAAAGACAACAAGTTTTCACAACAGGGCATCTTTGAAACATTTTATTATTTACAAAATCAAAAAATATGAAGCAGTTTTTCATTGTTACCATCATTCTGTTTAGTCTGGGTTGCAATACCGCAACAGACAAAAAATCAGAGGAAGCAGCTATCGCAAAACTATTGTACAACGAAAGTCATTTCGCAGCCAAAGGCGACTCGGCCCAATGGGCAGGCTGCTGGCTCAATTCCGAAGAAACTTCTTTTATGTATACCAATGCTGAAGGAGTAAACACTGTAAAAGGGTTTGCCCCATTGGCACAGTTTATAGCTACAGTTGAGCCTTTTGAATTAAAGCTGAAGCGGGACAATTATAACTATACTATTGGAAATGATGTCGCCTTTGTAAGTTTCGATCAGCAGGATAACTGGGGTGGTACCGACCGCAATAAAAAAGAGACAAGAACCCTGAGGAAAGTAAATGGTGAATGGAAGATAACCCACGCTTCCATTGTTGAATTGTCTTCGTTTAACACGGGTCAAAGCACTTCTTACCATATGCAGGCAAACAAGATCCCTCAAAATCCAAGAAACGGGTTTACGAATATCTCAGGGCTCGGCGGAATGTCTATTAGCTATATGGAAGTGCCCGGCCCCGCAGACTTCACGCCATTTTTTAAAGGATTGCCGGACGACATGTGCAGTTCACCGCATTGGGGCTATGTAATTGATGGTTCGTTGCGTATTAAATACCCCGGTGGTAAGGAAGAGGTTGTAAATGCCGGTGAAGTGTTTTATTGGCCTGCTCCGCATACCGGTGTGGTGGAAAAAAATGTAAAGTTTATTGATTTTAGTCCCGATGGCAAATTCAATACAGTGATGGATCAACTGGCTAAAAACATGAAGGAGGGAGCAGACAAAACTCAATAAAAATAAATACGTTCGGTAATAAAAATTTACCGGAAAAAGAGAGCCGAATACAGATGCAAAGCATTTTTAGATACATCTGCAAAAAAGAGGCTGTCAAAAATAAAATCTTTCAGACAGCCTCTTTCTTAATCAATGAGGAATATACTTCTATTCGTAGTTATAATCATTCCAGTACAGATCCGGATTTCTGTTGGCCGGCACCCAGAATATTTTAGAAGTCATATTATTTTCACCGGAAACTTTCGAAAGATTACTGGCGTTAGTCCTCGTTTCGTCTGACGGATACCGAACTCTTTCGGGGAAGGGTGTCCATACGCTTCCGCGCCAGGTAAAGGGTTCCAGCTTAGGATGCCCGGTTCTCCTCAGCTCAGCCCATAATTCATAAGGATGCAAAATGTTAAGATGAATAAACTTCTGTTGCATCAATATTTCCATTTTATCTTCTACAGAGGCTGCAAGTGTGAATTTCGCTTTAACGACATCTCCCCATTGTGCAATTTCATTTGCCGAAGGTTTGGCAGGATAAAGCGGCGCTGCAGCACCCTGGGCATCGGGATCGTCTTTGAAACCGCTTGACTGGTTCAACGCATAATAGAAATCAGTGGAATGAATCACGGCATCTTTTATATGTTCTTCCGCAGCTTTACCCGTATTTCCCAAATCTTTCAAGGCAATTTCTGCAAGAAGCAGATCCAGTTCAGCCAATGAGAACATATAAACCGGCATTTTGTCGTTGCGGGTAAACGTAGCGAAATTATAGAGCGAAAATGCATTCTGTGCAAAACTCTCGGGCAAATTATCCGCGTAGGGATAATACCTGTCACCACCATCATAGATAGGAGTTTGTTCATCTATATTATACGTTATGTGCCTGTAATCATTAAATTTAGTAGGCATGGCTATAACAGGCAGGCGTGGGTCGTCTATCCCCGGCTCATATGTTGTATTGCCGTAATTAAGTCGTTTGAGTATAATAGACGGAATAAAAGAAGCGTACGTATTTTCATATAACCCTCTCATCCAAAAGCCGCCCCCATTCTTTTGATCAGTATCAAACCATATCGGGAAAGTCAGATCCGTTGCGGGTAATTGCCTTCCCAGTGTTTCCTGTATCAATGGCTTTGCATACGCCTCATCTACACCTGCAATACGAACCAGTAATTTGAGCCTGGTGGCATTGGCAAATTGAACCCATTTATCAATATTTCCTTTAAATACCACATCTTGCTGGCCAAAAATCTGTTTGGCAGTGGGCGACATCTGATCGTATTCTATCTGGAATGAATCTGCAAGATTACCCAGATCTGCAATGATGGCTTTATAAATTTCTTTGGGATCATCGTATGCCGGGTACCAATATTCGGGGCTGTTGTTACCAGCCTGGAAAGCATTAAAATAAGGAATAGAGTTAAAAAGGTCTACAAGCTTACCACTCTGGTAATCTTTCACAAGCGTAATGAGCTTATAATACAACTGGGCATCCAGCTTATCCTGCCCCGTGCGCTTTTCCCATTCGCTCCTGAGCGTTTCCCAACTTTTCAACCTGCGGTAGCTGCCTTCAAAATAACTTTGTCCCGTAATAGGATAATCATCAAAACCATTACCTGTTGTGAGATCATTATAGGTGGCAAACCAATCATAGCGGTAAGACACATAGCGATTTGCGATTTGCGCATAGCCGGTTATGCTGGTTCCTCCACTCATCAGGTAATACCATTCGCCATAATCCTGTACAAATATTTTGTTTTCACTGATGGTACGCGTAAATAACCCGGGAACAATATCGGTAACCCCTTCGCTCAATGCATCGGGATTATAAAAACGTTCTTCAAGATCTTTTTTGCAGGAGCTTATCCCGATTGAAATAAGCAAACTGAGATATATTATCTTAGATTTCATTTCTTAATTTTTAATTCGTTAAAAAGCAACATTTACTCCAAATGAAAAAGTCTGCTGACCGGGAAATACGGTATTCTCAACATAGCTATCTGCACCCATGGCAGCTTCTACATCAATATTGGGTATTGTTTTATACAGGTAAAACAGATTACGGCCGGCAACGGTAAGCGTAAGACTCTGCAGCTTCATCATTCTGGCTACATTATTTGGCAGTGTATAGGACAGCGCTATCTCTCTGAATTTAATGTAGTCATTTTTGCGGATATTATCAGGAGGAAAAGAAGACGCCAGGTCATTAATATAGGTTTGATAATAGGCAGAAGCGGCGATAATTTTATCATTCGGCACGTATTTATCATCCTGATCCAGCTTTACTCCTGGTAATATTAGCCCATCATGGTATACTTTCCCGTTTACAGACTCAGATGGTGCTGCCTGGTCATGTTGCCACGCAATCTTTTCACCTGCGCTATTAATGTAATAAGCCATGCCTCCCCGTGCTTCATCGCGGTATTGCAGCGTTCCCTCCAATTGTCCCACACCATATAGTCGCTGATTGGTATAGGAGAAAATAGTTCCTCCGTATTTATAATCCAGGGCTATGCGAAATGCAAAATTTTTATACCGCAGATCAGATAACAAACCGCCAAACAGCCGGGGCATAATATTGCCTTTCGAGATCATTTTAGTAGGATCTGAATCAAGGGAATAAACACCATTCGCATTTACAACTTTGTTGCCATCTTCATCCCGCAGATAATCGTATGCTTTTATTTCTCCAACCGGTTCTCCTTTATTTGCGCTTATAAAGGCAGAACTACCGTTAATAAGGTTGCCTAAATTATATTGAGTGAGGTCCTGGTACAGATCCAGCACTTTCGATCCCTGCCTTGCCCCGTTTAATGTAATGTCCCATCTCAGGTTTTTGGTGAGCACCGGCGTTCCCGTAACCGAAAATTCAAATCCGAAATTCTTTGTGTTAGCCACGTTAATGAGCAGGCCGCTTGAGCTGGAAGATTGGGAAACTGGCAAACTAATGATCTGATCATAACGATTATTGGTAAAATAAGAAAGATCAAATGTCAGCCTGTTGCCTTTAAAGAAGCTGTTGTTGACCCCTATTTCAAACTCTCTTTTCCGCTCGGGCCGTAAAGCGCCGGGCAAAATATTACCCGGAGGACTAACAATAACGGCCTGTGCACCGGTTCCTGAAATATATCCAAGTCCGTATTGGTTATTGGCATAGTAGCGGCTGGTACCGTTCCCCACATCCGCCCAGGCAAATCTCACCTGCCCCCTGTTCATCCACGGGATATCATATCTTTCTGTATAATTCCATGTAGCGGAAGCACCCGGAAAGAAATACTTATTATCTTCAGGGGGAAGCGTAGAGTTCCAGTCCTGCCTTGCCTGTAAGTCTAAGTAAAACTCGTTCCTCCACGACAATGTTGCCGAAGCCACAGCGCTGTACAATACATCGCTTCCCCTTCCATAACTTCTGAGCAGGTAAGCATTACCTGCATCGGGTATTCCGGACTGGTTATTAAAGGAATACCACCCCGGGAAGTTTAAACCACCAATGGTATTCGTTCCCAAAGTTTCGGTAGAACGTAACCTGTAAATAAAGCCGCCAAAACCCGATACACGGAAATCATTATTAAAAAAACTGTTATCGTAGTTTAGTAATCCCTGGTAGGTTTGTATAGTATTGTTCTCTTTTCTAATGCTAAATCCACCTCCCTGAACAGTTGGTAAAATACGGTTGACACTTACCTCTGAGGTATAATTCGTATTATCATAATCCAGCCCAAACTGACCTACAAAAAACACGTGCTTAGTGAAATTAAGCGTAGCTTTCGCGGAAGTGATCATGTGAAATTTATCGTCTTTCTGCCGGTTCTTATCCAATGCCCACAAATATCCGCCAATCAAACTACTCGCATCCGTAACACCATATTGGTCCAGGTTTCTTCTATAACCGGTTTCATCTGTATAGAGGCTGTACACTTTATCATAGCTGTAATCAACAGGGAACCCCCAGGCAACATTACCGCCATTCGATTCCCTTCTGTTTTGAGAAGTGATATTATAAATGTTGGAAACCAATTCAAAGCTCGCAAAACTGGAAGCTTTGATATTGCCATTGAAGCTGAACGTATTTCTCTTTTGCCAGGAGTTGGGGCTGATGATATCATTATATTTATAATTGGTGTATGAAGCCCTTAAGCTTCCCTTTTCATTTGATCCGGCGATAGCCACATTGGAAGTAAAGGAACTGCCGGTTCTGAAAAGGTCTTCATAACTATTGTGCGGACTGTTTTTAACCATAGAACTATCATAGAACATAATATCTGACCCATCGAATTTAGGACCAAAGCTGTACCGTTTATTGGGTATCCTTCTCACTGTTTGTCCGTTCAGCGTGGTATACAGCGTATCATAAATATTGTCGCCCAGCCCGTATTCGTCCTGCAGTTCCAGATAACTCCTGGGTTTTTCTATGCTGTATTGAAAAGACCCCGTCATCCCAAAACCCTTCGCGTTACGGCCACTTTTTGTTGTAATCAGCACCACACCGTTGGCAGCATCTGTTCCATATAGCACAGTTGCTTTGGCCCCTTTTAAAATGTCTATGGATTCTATGTCGGCAGAATTAATATCATTGATATTGGAACCATAATCATAACCGGCTCCCACCGATCCGCCTATTGAAGTTGTTCTGTCGGAAATGATCACTCCATCTACTACGAACAGAGGCCTTATATTTTGGCTGGTATTTAAGCTTATGTTTCCCCGGATATTTATTTTCAACCCTCCCATTGGTCCGGCAACACCTGTGTTAACGCCAACACCGGCGGCTTTGCCGTATAAGGCAAGGAAGGGATTCATGGTTGCCCCGGCTTTGGTAAGCTCTTCCGCCTTAACCGTGCTTACGGCATAGCCGATAGAGCGCCGTTCGCGCTTAACGCCCAGGGCGGTAACCACTACTTCATCCAGTTCACCTTGCATTGCCGTTAGTTCAACAGTTAAATTAGTGCTGTTGCCTGTTTTCACTTCTTTTGTAGTAAAGCCCACAGAACTGAAAACCAAAGTGGCATTGGCATCAACACTGATGGAAAACAGGCCGTTGTCATCCGAAATAACACCACCGGATTGTTTTCCCTTTTCGCTAATGGAAACACTGGGAATTCCTTTCCCCTCCTCATCCTTCACCACACCTGTAATGACTTTTGTGGTTTGCCCAAAAACACATGCACTGCACAGAAAGAGCACTGTCATAAGCAAAAAACGATTTGCTGATTTCTTCATTGCTACTAGTTTTGAATTTATAAAATCTATAAAAAATTTCTGATATATGTTTTTAATAAGATAAGGCATCCTTGCCTAAGGTTAAATCATTGTAAATAAACTGCTAAATTAACAACACTTTATTAAAAAAAATAAAAAGATCTATATTTTTTAAATATAACAAGATAAGTTTAGCCAATTATTGAGAATTATTATTATATTTTACTAAATTATAGAGAAGATTATTCTGGTAAAAGCTGCTTTATCCGGCTAAATAAGTTTTGCTGATGCATTTTAGCCTGGGGCTGTCTCAAAAGTTAAAGGCTGCCTTAAAAAAGACAGCCTCCACTTATTCAACCTGCTTCTATTCCGGCATTAATGCTTTGCCCACCAAAGCGGGGTAAGCACAGCATCCGGTCCGCCAAGGAACTGAACCGCCTGGTTATAACCTGCTTCATTGCTTGATGCTATATTGGAAGGGTATTTAACTCTTTGCGGAAAAAACTTAACGCTGCTTGTCATATAGTTGCCGCTGTTCAGGTCGGGCATGTTCACAAGCGGGTTTTCAACAGCGGGATTTATAAAGAAGGGCAATCCCAGCCTGCGCTGGTCGTTCCAGGTTTCCAGGGGGAGCCATGGATTTTGCGCGATAAATTTTTGGGTAATGATCTTTGTAAGGTGGTCGTTCTTCACCGTTCCGCCTTCATAAAGGTCGTTAGCAGGATAAGCTACAGAAACCGTTCCGGGAGCGTTGGTGTACCCGTTTATGAAATTTTTTGTTTCAGCGGCAGGGGGCTCTGTTGTATGGTTCCAGCTAACAGAAGTTCCCGCCCGGTTATAATCTTCGGATGCCTTGTAAACAGCAGTATAAGAAGATATACTGCTTCCAAAAGTGTTGTCGTAATAAGCAAAACTTGCATCTATCCCCGCCTCGTATGCTTCTTTGCCGGAAACGGGCACGCTCCATCCTCTAACCGCAGCTTCGGCAAGCAGGAAATGGGTTTCCCATGCTCCAAAGAAAATACGATCGCTCGTGCCATCCCTGAACTTCTGCGGATGGCGCGGGGTGGTTCCAATATATGACCTGATCTGATTTTTAGCGCCTTTTGTTCCCCAGTCGCCATTGATAATACCATTCCATGTAAACTTACCGTCCAGCGCTTTAACCACATTTCCGTCATCGTCGAGCAGATCTCTTTCGGTAATGGAAGCAGCGTCTCCGCCATAGGTATTAAACTGTGGATTCATCACATCGCCCGGAATAATATACGACTCATAGGCCCTGGGGTCTATGGTATACGGCAATCCGTCAAACCAGTAGCCCGCATACGGATCGTTTGTTTTTATGGTAAAATGATCTTCAAACTTCATCCCTGCATAATTGGCCGCTTTTATATATGGATGCTTCTCGGCGCTAAGCATGTCTTCCGATTTTACACTGCCCAATCCAACATACAGGTTATTTAAAGTAGCAGGCAATTGAAAATGATTCCATGTACGCGTCATTACACCGGTAAGGGCGCTCCAACCCCCTGTTTCAGCCACTTTAAAGGTGTGGGCAGCGTCGGTGACGAGTGGCAGGGAAGCGGCAGCCTCAAATTCCGACTGCGCTTTGCCGGCATCAACTTCAGAAAGACGCATGGCCAGCCGTAATCTCATTGAATTGGCGTAACGCTGCCATTTGCTGTAATCGTATCCATACGCGGGATCAAACCTGGCATCGGGCCCCTGAACGGCAATATCCAGTTTTGAAGACGCATCTTTAAGCTCATCCAGCAAAAAATAGTATACTGTTTTCAAATCTGCAAATTCGGGGTTTTCGCCCTGGAAAGCGTTAATGGGAATAGGCCCAAAAGTATCTGCCAGCTCACTCATCAGGTATACACGCCAGATACGGGCAACCTGCAAAAGGTTATTTGTATATTCCTTGATATTTCCGGATGCAATTTTAGCTTCTGCCACCTGTATACCTGAGTTGATCGAATTCAACCAGCCGCCCATATAGCCGCTACTGTAATAATCGCTCGACCAGCCGTCGTTGTGTGTGCCGGTAGCTATACCGCCGCCAAATTGCTTGTGTCCGGAGGTATTCCAATACAGCACAAAGATCCTTTCGGCAATATGTGGATCCATCTGTGTATTTACAATAGACCCGTTGATAAAATATTCTACCTGCACCTGGTCTTCGGTTACCAGGTATGGGTCCTGGTTGACCTCATCAAATTTGCTGCATGCCGGCAATAGCAATACAACCATGATCGCGGACAGACTATATTTTTTGAAATGTTTCATATAATAATCTTTTGAATGATTTTAATTTTTTAAAACCCGATACTCAAACTGAACAAAAATGAACGCATGGTGGGGAAAGCTCCATTTTCAAATCCAACCGCATTGCTTCCCGTTGCAAATACCGATTCAGGATCAATTCCGTTGAGATGGCTTTTTATCATCCATACATTATTGCAGGAAACTGCAACCCTTGCATTCTGAACTGAAATGCCAGCTAAAAGCCCTTTGGGTAAAGCATAGCTTAACTGAACATTCCTCAGGCGGATATTGGTAGCATCGTAGGTATAAAATTCTCCTATACCGAGATTATTTAAAGTTCCTACACGGTTCCAGTATAATTGCTGCGATACCGCAACAGTATTTTTGGCGTACCCCGAGCCGTCAATTATAACACCATCCACAACCATTTCGGGCCTTTCGCCACCAGGCGCGGTTACGGCTGCAACGCCGCTCAACTGCAACCCTACGTTAGACGCGGAGAAGATCTTTCCACCCAGCCTTGCGTCTACTAAAAATGAAAGTCCGAAACTCCTGTAGCTAAAGCTGTTGGTAACGCCCATCATTGCTTCGGGCTGCTGATTTCCGAGGTACACGATTTCAGGATCACGCTGAGGCAGCCCTTCCGCTGTTAATATCATTTGACCAAAGTTGGGGTCCTTATCATCCTTCACTCTCAAAAAACGTGTTCCGTAAATATCACCATACAAGCCGCCGGAAGCAGCCGTTATAAACAGGTCATCGAATGCTCCCAGGTTGTAGGAGGTAACACCAAGATGATCAGCTACGCTGATAATTTTGTTCTCGTTTTTGGTAAAGTTGGCAGTTAAAGTCCAGCCCAATGCCCTGGGCGACGCTGTGAGCAATCTTACATCTGCTACTATTTCAACGCCTTTATTCTGAATATTGCCGGCATTTACTTTTCTGGCAGAATACCCGCTCATAGGATCCATCGGGATATCCAGCAACTGTCGGGTAGCATTCGATTTATACCAGGTAAAATCCAACCCGGCGCGTGAACCAAAGAATCTTAATTCTGCACCAAATTCCAGGTTTTTGATCAATTCACTCCTTACATTGGCATCTTTAACCCACATTGCAGGAAAAGTTCCGTTAAATGTTAAAATTACTGCTGTGGGAA
>NZ_DAOMOZ010000038.1:0-29051 GCF_035444585.1 Agriterribacter sp. | reverse complement strand
ATGACCTGATGCTTTCGCGCAACTGGGATAAAATAAAAAAGGCAACTGAATTTATAATTAAGGAAGACGGCAATGCAGATGGACTGATAGAAAAAGAGCAGGCAAACACTTACGATATCGCCTTTTTCGGCGCTAACACCTATGTAGGCGGGTTATATCTTGCCGCATTAAGGGCGGCATCAAAAATGGCCCTCCTGATGAAGGATACGGCTTTTGCAAAACATTGCGACAGCATATTTACAATCGGAAGGAACAAGAGCGTGGAGAAGCTCTGGAACGGGGAATACTTTGTGCAGGATGTGGATATCACCAAACACCCGCTGTCGCAATATGCGGATGGCTGCCTGAGCGACCAGATGTTTGGGCAAACCTGGGCGCATTTGATCAATATAGGATATATATACCCGGAGGCCAAAGTAAAAACAACCCTGCGATCCATCTGGAAATACAACTGGGCGCCTGATGTGAGTGTGCAAACCAGAATGCACAAGCCGGAAAGAATATATGCCGATGCCGGCGAGCCCGGACTTTTGGTAGCTACCTGGCCTAAAAGCAGGCATATGGGAGAAGACGGTGTGCGTTACCGTGATGAAGTATGGACAGGTATTGAATACCAGGTAGCCACCAATATGATCTATGAAGGCATGACGGATGAAGGACTTTCTATAGTTAAGGGCGTCCATGAACGTTATAGCCCTGAAAAGCATAACCCCTGGAATGAAATAGAATGCGGCGATCACTATGCGAGGGCGCTTGCTTCATGGGGTGTATTGCTGGCGCTTGAAAATTTTGTATACGATGGGCCTGCCAAAACACTGGCATATGTTCCAGCGGTTCAAAAGGAAAATTTCAAAGGATTTTTTACAGCGGCAGAAGGCTGGGGAAATATCAGCCAGCAAAGAAGCGCAGGGCAACAGGTTAACAGGATAGCGGTAGCATACGGAAAATTGCGGTTAAAACAATTATCGGTTGAAATAGCCGGTAAGGCAAAGAAAGTGCAGTTAACGCTTGATGGTAAACCGATCCCCTGCAGCTTTGCCCAATCCGGGAATAATATTACCCTTTCCTTTGAAGAAACACAGGTAATTGCATCGCAGCAGCTTGTGGCATCAATTGACCTTTAGCCCCGGAAGAGCATTTTGATAACGCAGTCGCTGCACTGCGCATGGTTGAGTTATGAGCATCAGTACATTTAATGCATTCAGGAGCCGCAACTACAGGCTCTATTTTGCCGGTCAGTCGGTATCCCTCATTGGCACGTGGATGCAAAAAACAGCGGTAAGCTGGGTGGTCTATTCATTAACACATTCCAAGTTCATGCTTGGTGTAACCCTGTTTGCCACGATGTTTCCCTCATTCCTGTTTTCGTTCATTGGCGGGGTAGCTGCCGACCGTTATAACCGCCACAGGCTGTTGCTGCTTACGCAGATCGTATCCATGCTGCAGGCCGTGTTATTAACATTGCTGGTATTCTCGGGGCATTATACGGTTTGGGATATCATTGCGCTCAGTGTATTGCTCGGCGTCATCAATGCGTTCGATGTGCCTGCACGGCAATCATTGGTATACGAAATGGTGAACGATAAATCGCATCTGCCTAATGCGCTGGCCCTCAATTCTTCTATGGTGAATCTTTCGCGGCTTATCGGGCCGGCCATTGCAGGCATATCCATTGAAGCCTTTGGTGATGTTGTTTGCTTTGGATTGAACGCATTGAGCTTCGGTGCGGTTATCTTTTCCTTGCTGATGATGAAGCTGCCTCCATACAAGGCAAAACCCCGTACCCAAAATGTTTTAGGAGAATTAAAAGAAGGATTGTCTTATATAAAGCAAGCTCCCGAAATTGCATTCCTCCTGGGTATGCTTGGTGCGATAAGCCTGCTGGTACTGCCGTTCACTACATTAATACCCGTGTATGCCAAAGATATCTTTCATGGTACGGCAGCCACTTTTGGCTGGATTGACAGCGCTATCGGCTTAGGTGCCTTTGCCGGCGCCTTGTTCCTCGCTTCATTAAGATCAGCGGCAAACCTCCGGAGAATACTGGCCATAAATACCCTTGTCCTGGGCACGGGGCTGGTATTGTTTTCTCATACCACTTATTACCCGCTGGCGTTGGTATTTGCTACGTTCGGCGCTTTTGGCATGATGTCGCAGGTTACCATCGTTAATACGATAATACAAACTACGGTAGCTGCCGGTATGAGGGGCCGCGTTATTAGTTTTTATGCCATGATCTTCTTTGGCATGCAGCCCTTAGGCGGACTTATCATTGGCTCAGTATCACAATACTTCGGTGTGCAGAATACCGTTTTGGCGGAAGGTATTATCGCTATACTGATCGGAACGGTACATTTTCGTTTCCTGAACAGCAGGAAGCAGAAAAAACGCATTGCATCTTAAAAATAAACCGTTGAGCTTTCCCGGATCAACATCCGCCCGCGTTTTTAGAAAGGGATCTGCTATGCTTCTTTTTCAGACAGCGCTGCCAAAAAATGTTGTATCCGCGCAACCGTTTCTTTTTTGCCCAATAGCTCAGCGATATGAAATACACCTGGTCCAAATTTGCCGCCTACCAGCATGATGCGGAGCGGCAGCAGCAATTCACCTGGTTTGATCTGATGCGCTGCTGCCATTTCTTTAAAACCGGCTTCCAGGTCATGCGCATTCCAGTTGTTGCTTAATTCAAAACTGCGGATCAGTCCGGTAAAGAATACCTCTTTTGCCTCACTCCATTTAGGCTTTACTGCATCTATATCATATGCTTCCGGTGCTTTAAAAAAGAAAGCTCCCTGCTCCGCAAAATCAGTGAGCAAATGGCAGCGTTCTTTTACCAGCGTTATCACTTTATCTAAAAGCTGTTCATCGGTTACGTTAATTCCTTTGTTAGTGAAAACCTGCTTAACTTCTTCCCTGAGACTTGCAACCTGTAACTTCTTAATCCATTCATGGTTGAACCATTTCGCTTTTTCATAATCGAATCTGGCGCCGCCGCTGTGTACTCTTTCTATAGAAAATTTTTCAATCAATTCGGCTTTAGAAAAGATCTCCTGCTCGCTGCCGTCATTCCACCCCAGTACAGCCAGCAGGTTAATGAATGCTTCCGGCAAAAATCCCTTTTCTTTAAATCCTTCCGTAAGCTCATTGGTTTTGGGATCGGTCCAGCTCATAGCAAAAACCGGGAAGCCGTATTTAACGCCATCTCTTTTGCTGAGCTTTCCGTTTGGACCCAATATAAGCGGCAGATGTGCCCATTGCGGCATGGCATTGAGCCCGAATAAATATTTCCAGAGCAAAATATGCACAGGAGCGCTGGGCAGCCATTCTTCACCGCGAAAGGCGTGGCTGATCTCCATTAAATGATCATCCACCACCACTGCAAGGTGATAAGTGGGCATGCCATCGGCTTTCAGCAATACCTTATCATCAACAACCGAAGTATTAAAGCTTACTTCGCCACGGATCATGTCGGTAAAACTTACCGTTTCATTTTCCGGCATTTTAATGCGTATTACGTGCCTGGTATTTTCATCTAATAATCTTTTCACTTCGCTTTCGGCTAAGGTGAGGGAGTTGTGCATTTGAGTACGTACCGTATGATCGTATTGAGGAGAAGGGTTTTGCTCAGTTTTAAAATCTACACGCATTTTTTCCAGTTCTCCGGGAGTGTCGAATGCGTAGTATGCATATCCGTCTTTTACCAACTGTTCGGCATACTGCCTGTACAGCGTTTTTCGCTCACTCTGGCGGTAAGGCCCATATGCGCCGCCCCGGATGGAGCTCTCATCAGGCTCCAGCCCTGTCCATTGCAAACAATTGAAAATATATTCCTCTGCGCCGGGCACGTAGCGGCTCTGGTCGGTATCTTCAATGCGGAGAACAAAATCCCCCTGGTGCTGTTTTGCAAACAGGTAATTATACAAAACAGTTCTTATACCACCCAGGTGCAGCCCGCCGGTTGGGCTGGGTGCAAATCTTACGCGTACTTTTTTTGTTGCTGGCATAGACCGCAAAATTAAGGCGGATAAATCAATCTGCCGGAATACAATTACCTTAGCCTTAAAGTATTTATTATGAAAAGCAGTATTGCAGCCACTGTTTTTGTTCTTATGCTTGCCTTTACGGCACAATCGCAATCATATGAACCTGCCGAAGCCAATAAGCAGGCCCGGGAATGGTTTGCAGCCGCAAGATTTGGGATGTTCATCCATTGGGGACCGTTCAGCATACCCGGGAGCGGGGAATGGGTGATGAACAACAGGAATATTACAGTTGAGAATTATACGCGGTTGAAAGACTTTTTCAATCCGATTGATTTTGACGCGGCCGAATGGGTAAGCATTGCCAAAAATGCGGGCATGAAATACATTACACTGATCACCCGCCATCACGACGGCTTCAGCATGTGGGATACGAAATACTCCGATTTCAATATCATGAATACCCCGTATAAGAAAGATATCGTAAGAATGATAGCCGATGAATGTCACAAACAGGGTATCAAAATATTTTTTTATTATTCACTTTTAGACTGGCGGCGTGAAGATTATCCGCACGAAACAGGCCGCACCGGGCAGGGTACAGGAAGAAAGGGTAAAGGCAATTATGCCAGCTACCTGCAGTTCATGAAAAACCAGTTGACGGAACTACTCACCAATTACGGAGAAGTGGCGGGTATATGGTTTGATGGTCACTGGGATCAGACAAACCCCGAAGGAGATAAGGACAGGACTTCCCGTATTGACTGGAAGTACGATGAAATATACGGGCTGATACACCGGTTGCAGCCACAGTGCCTGATTGGCAACAATCATCATCTTACCCCTTTCCCGGGAGAAGATTTTCAGATGTTTGAAAAAGACCTGCCGCACCAGAACACGTCGGGGCTTAATTTCCAAAAGCCTTCCGAAGACCTGCCGCTCGAAACCTGTGAAACCATTAACGGATCATGGGGGTTTAACCTCACTGATACCTCTTATAAGAGCAACCGGCAGTTGATCTCGCTGCTTGTAAATGCTGCCGGCAACGGGGCCAACCTTTTGCTGAATGTGGGACCTATGCCCAACGGCAAATTTCAACCCGAATTCATCAGCCGGCTGGCGTATATGGGCAAATGGCTGCAAACCTATGGTGAAAGCATTTACGGCACAAAAAGAGGGTTCATCCTTCCGCAGCCGTGGGGCTGTATAACAGAAAAAGACAACAAGGTGTTTATTCATCTGCTCAAACAACCCGAAGAAGGAACCCTAACAATCCATGGGTTTCCATACAAAAAAATAGTTTCCGCTACCTGGCTTAAGGACAATAGCGCTGTTTCCTTTACTTTAAAGAAAGGAACGCTTTCTTTTCATTCCGCGGATATCAGCATGAACGATTACGATGCAGTGATAGCGCTGCAAATAATAAAATAAGCGATGTTTTATTTTGTAAAAACACCCTGGTGGATAAAAAAGTTATACCCCTCCTGCATATGGGAAATGCAAACGGATGAAAAAGTTTTATACCTCACTTTTGATGACGGCCCGCATCCCCGGGCTACTTCTTTTGTATTGAACGAACTGGAAAAATACAATGCAAAAGCCACCTTTTTTTGTGTGGGCAAAAATGTTACCCAACACAATGATATTTATCGTCGTATTTTAAACGAGGGGCACCATGCAGGCAATCATACTTTCAATCACCTGAACGGGTGGAAAGTGAGTGACATGGCGTATTTCAAAGATATAGCAGAAGCAAGAAAAAATATTGATTCTGCTTTGTTCAGACCCCCTTATGGTAAAATATCAAAATTCCAGCTCAGGCACCTTGCGGATGATTTTAAAATGAAAGTAGTAATGTGGTCGGTATTGAGCGGGGATTTTGATACTGCCGTTCCGGGAGAATCCTGTTTAAAGAATGTCATGCTTTCGGCAAAGCCCGGAAGTATTGTGGTATTTCATGACAGTGAAAAGGCCTGGACAAACTTAGCCTATGCATTACCGAAAGTGCTGATGCATTTTGCAGGGCAGGGATACAGGTTTGAGAAAATTAATTTATAAAAACCTTGTTTTCAATTTATCAATAAATGGAGAAAAAAACATATTAATGAATTGGGCCTGGGTGGAAACCCTGGCCCGTTTTTAATCCGTACCCTATGAAAACTGAGACTAAATTACAATGTTTTTTTATTTTTGCAAGATTTTTCGTGCTTAAAATCAAGACTGGCAGACCTTTAAATAGTATTTTTACGGTAATGTAAGTGTTTTTACAGAGGACTTTTACCCGTTTGCGTGTTATTCTTTTTTGGCGTTTAAAATAAAACCAAAAGAAGTGCCTACGTCTGGTTTGCTGCGAATGTGAATGCTTTGACCGTGCGCTTCAATGATGTGTTTGCAAATAGCAAGCCCCAGCCCGCTTCCCCCCACTTTCCTGCTCCTTGCGGCGTCGGTGCGGTAAAACCTTTCAGATATCCGGGGAATATGTTCTTCGGCAATACCAATCCCGTCATCGCTTATTTCCACCAACACATGTCTTTCATCGGTTATATACGCACTGGCGGTTACATTGCCATGGGTTTTGCCATACTTTATTGCATTGTCTGTAAGATTAATGAGCACCTGCCTTATTTTTTCCTTATCGGCAAAAACAACAATAGGAGCCTCGCAGCCCTTTTTTAGCCCTAATTTAATTTCTCTTTTTGTAGCCAGTAAAAAAAGAGAATCGAATACTTCACGAACGAGATCCTGTATAACGAAATTCTCTTTATATAATATCTGTTCCCCGCTTTCCAGCCTGGTGATCTCATCCAGGTCATTGAGCAGGTTTACCAGCCGGGATACGTTTTTTGAGGTGTTATTTAAAAACTTCGTACTTACTTCCGTGTTCTCAGCAGCCCCGGTCAGCAAAGTTTCTACATATCCCTGTATAGCAAAAATGGGTGTCTTTAGTTCATGGGAAAGGTTTTGCAAAAATTCTTTACGGTAGGCTTCATTCGCCTTTAATACTTCAATTTCCTTTTTCTTTTGCTCGGCCCATTTTTCTACATCTTCACTTACTTCGTCTATACTTTTTTGCGGGAGTAAACTCTTATAATAAAATTCCTCTCTTTTGCTGGCTTTTGTTTGGTAAATGAATTTATAAATGAGCTTGATCTTTCTGTAAATGAACCGCTGAAGCGTATACAGTATCAGGGCATAGCTTCCGGCCATGACCATCGCAAACGCCGCTGCAAACACCCACCACAACGGCTTTAACAAAAATATGCCCGCAGCTACGGGAAGTGCAATAAAGAATGCCGTAAAACCTGCCAGTTGGCGGGGCGAAAAATTTTTTTTAGTGAGCATATATTCTGCGTGATTATCGGAACCCGCTGCCAAAGCCGGGCACCTTCCTAAAGATATAGGATAAGATAACACATCGCCATTACAATTAGCCGAATGTAAAGTTAAAATACAGGGATTCTTTATGTAGCCGGTGCGGCTACCTTTTATGCAGCATAAGGGTTGAGTGTGGTGATTATTATGTTACCATTTTATAGCCCACCCCTTTTACAGTAGTGATGCAGTCTACACCAAGCTTCTGGCGGATTTTCCGGATATGCACGTCAATGGTCCTGTCTCCAACAATTACTTCAGTTCCCCATATCCGGCTCAATATTTCATTGCGCAGGAATACCCTTCCGGGTTTGGTAGCCAGAAGGTAAAGCAATTCAAATTCTTTTTTGGCTAAAACGAGCTCCTGGTCGTTCACCAGAACAATAAACCGAACGGGGTCAATGGTTATATTGCCTGCCTGTAAAATTTTATCGCTTTCAGGTTTCTGCACTCTCCTGAAAAGCGCATTTACTTTGGTCACCAGTATTTTTGGACTGACCGGCTTGCTGATGTAATCGTCTGCACCGTATTCGAGCCCGTTAATATGTGATGTTTCATCGCTTAATGCGGTAAGAAATACGATGAGCGTATCGTGGAAAGCGGGTAATGACCGCAGTGTTCTGCATACTTCCATGCCTGTTTTATAGGGCATCATTACATCCAGCATGATCAGGTCGGGATCAATGGTCTTTGCTTTATGCAGGGCTTCATCCCCATCCTTTGCCGTAATTGTTTCATAGCCTTCCTTTCTGAGATTGTAGCTCACAATTTCGAGTATATCCGGCTCATCATCAGCGATCAGTATCTTTTTCCCTTTCTGCTCCATTAACAATATGTTTACGCAAAAATAATCCCCACAGCCATATGTGCCTCAAAGCCGGGATTATGAAATTGTTAACCCGTTTTACAGTTTGGCACTAAATTCTCTCTGGTAACGTTAATGAGTGGATTATTGTTCCCAGCCGGGACCGGTGATTTTTATGAAATCCGGGGAAATAATCTCCTCATCTAATATCCTTAATTTTGCAGCAGTTCAATATATATGTATAAGACAATATCTATACTCATAGCCTTATTCCTTTTTTCGGAAGCTGCAACTGCACATATTGATACTTTAAAGAAGAAAGTGAATATTGCCCGTGTCCGGTATCATGAAAATATTGAAAAAGAGCAGCAGCTTGCATTGCATTTTAACGGAGGGGACGGCAACGGGATCAATGCATCTGCAAATAAAGAAATCAATGCGCTGGTTACAAATGCCCTGATAAAAGAAGTTAATATATTAAAGGATTCAATAGAATCCGACGCTAAACTCGATCACAGGTTAAAAGTAAAATACCTGAGCGGGCTGGAAAACCTCCTTAAAGGATTTAATGCAGGCTGGCGCAACAAAAGCTTTACCGCTGTTCTTGCGCGGGAATTGCTGGAAAATTACAAAGCCCTGATGGCAGCCGATATCAAAAAAAAGGATATCCGTTCTATCGTTGAAAGCGCTTCTTATGAAGTAGGCAATATCAATATCAACGGAAGTGGGAGCGCTATGTATGAAAACCCGGGGTTTGAAGCATCCCGCATTATTTTATTCAGAAAATTCTGCCGGAAATATCCCGACAAAACCCTTTCCATGCTGGAACAGTACTACAATGTTCCTTTTGCCGACAGTCTGGTTAAAGCAGCGGCACACCGCAATCCGAATCAGCTATACGATTATGCAGCAGCCACACGTACCCAGGCGGGTCGTTTGATAAGGCGAAACAGTGATCCGCTGGTCAAAGCCATTGTTGCCATCGCCGGCAGCAAAAGCGGGCAGCAGTATTATCCTTTTCTTGATGAAATAGTACATGGCCGGTTAACCATGCCCGATATATTTCGTGCCATGGATGATAACCTGCTTTATTACCGGTTACTGGTGAAAACCCAGATTGGTTATGCAGAGCGGCTCATCAAAAAAGATACTCCGCTGGCTCATGATAAGTTATTGTTTAAGCTGCAGGACAGGGCCAAAAATGTATTTATAGAACAGATCAATGCCCTGCATGATCTTCCGGATAATGCCCGCTTTAAAGTTACCGATCCGCTTACACCGCAGGAATTGTATTACCTTATTGTTCTGGGCGAAGATGTGATGTACACTTCAAGCTATAAAGGCGTATTTAACCGTATGATGCAGCGCATGGCTGTTCCTTCGGGCGATTCGTTGCTGATGAGTGTGAGGTTTGATCGTTTTAAAAAGTTCATCAGGCTCGCTGCGGGCTATAATAAGCTGGATGAATTTTTGCAAACCATGCCCGACAGCAATTCGCAACGCTTAATGATGGCTTTTGTGCGCGGACTTGAAAAAAGCGGTACCCTTGAAGATGCGGTGGATGTTGCGGATTCGTACGGCAGCATTAAGAATCCATTGGTAAAAAAGCTCATAGACCAGGAAATTGAGAAAAACCTTGTACAGGGGAAAGAAGCGCGGGATAAAAGAGCCATTGTTATTTATGATATTTTACAAACCATTTTCCAGTCATCGCAGGACAGCAGCATTGATGTTTCTACAAAATTGAATATACCACCTGTGTACAGGGTAAATTATAAAGATCTGGTAGACGACAGCGGACGCATCGTGCAGCAGGTTTTCTTTTATGGCGACCAGGATGGTAAGGAATCATTTGCCAATTTTATGAGCATGTTTACGGGCCCCGACTGGAAAGTTAAACGCAGCGCAGAGTGGGTGGAAATAAAGCCAACCAAAGGGAAACCGGTCTTTATTTATGCGAACCTGCCACTGGATTATGAAAAAGGGCTGGATTCGGTTGCGCAGACACATTTGCACCAGTTTTTGGAAAAAAAGAACCTGAAACCCGGCATAACCATACACCGGGGGCATAGTTATTGGGTTGGTTCAACGATCAGGAACCTGCCTACGTCTTCAAAAATTGTAATCCTGGGCTCCTGTGGCGGATTTCACAACCTCGACGATGTGTTGAGAACATGCCCGGATGCACATATTATTTCTTCAAAAGAAGTAGGCACAAGAATTATCAATGAACCCATTTTAAAAGAAATAAATGATCATTTAAAAGAAGGCAAAGACATTGAATGGCTGCCGATATGGAAGGATCTGGCCGCCCAGTTCCCAACCGGGGAAGCCAAAGAAAGATTTGATAACTATATCCCCCCTTATAAAAACCTGGGCGCTTTGTTCATCAAAGCATATACACGGCAAATGGGCAGCATGGAATGATGGGGGGAGAGAAAATTACAAGAACCAAAATACTACAAGAACCAAATAAGATATAAATTTTAAAGCCGAAGCCTGAAACGCGAAATCCGGAGGAATACAACATTAAACAAAAAACTAAAATTTCAAATCCCCGCATACGGGTTGTGTTTTTTTTCAAACCCTATCGTTGTATGTTCGCCGTGACCGGGATATACGATCGTTTCATCGGGCAAAACAAAAAGCCTGGTGTGTATGCTGCTGATCAATTCATCATAATTGCCGCCCGGCAGATCTGTGCGGCCAATGCTCATCCTGAACAGCACGTCACCGCCAATTACAAACTGCTGCTTTTTACAATAAAAAACAATGCTGCCCGGAGAATGCCCCGGCGTAAAAAAAACCTCAAGACTATCTTCACCCAGTGATACCGTATCGTTTTCCTGCAAATACAACAGCTCACCTTTATAATTGTCGAAAGGCAGGTTCCACATCAAACCGGAAGCGGGTGCATGATCTAAAACCGGTTTTTCTTTTTCATGAAGATGAAGCTTCAATCCGTACTTTTCTGCGATCCATTTGTTGCCAAAAACATGATCAAGATGGCAATGGGTATTCAACAACAGCTTAGGAGTTAAGTCTTTATTCTTTATAAAAGACGCCAGTTCTTCCCGCTCCTCATCGTAATAGCATCCCGGGTCAATTATTATACAATCTTTCTGCTCATTATACAGCAGGTATGTATTCTCCTGTACGGGGCTAAATATGAAAACTTTAACATCGAGCATAATGTTTGTTTGTACCTTAAAAACGCTAATTTTAATATTAGAATGTACGAAATTATGGGAATCTCACAGAACAGGCTACGGTACTATATTGGAAGCTTAACATTGGTTGCTCTTTCATTCATTATACAGCAGGAAGCATTCACCCAGGTAAATTCGGTAGAGTTTGGTAAAAACAGGGTGCAGTACGAAAAATTCAGGTGGCGCTATTATCAAACAAAAAATTTCAATGTATACTTCAGTCAGAACGGGTTGGCCCTGGGGAAATATGCTGCGCAATTAGCGGAAAAAGAATTGCCCGGGCTGGAAGATTTTGTGGAATACGGATCACAGCGCAGGATCAATATCGTATTGTACAACAGCTTTAATGAGCTGGAACAGTCAAATATAGGGCTGGGCATCGACTGGCAAAATACAGGCGGGGTTACCAGGTTTGTGAACAATAAAATGATCGTTTATTTTAATGGCGATCATGAGAATTTAAAAAGGCAGATCCGCCAGGGCATCGCTAAAGTGCTGCTTGAAAATTTATTATTTGGTGATGACCTGGGTGAATTTGCCAGTAACCAGGCCCTGCTCGACTTACCCAAATGGCTAACCGAAGGATACATCATGTATGCCGCAGAGAACTGGAGCCCTGCTTTGGATGATCAGTTAAAATCGGCCCTGCTTTCGGGCGATTACAGGACCTTTTACCAGTTTGCATTTGATAAGCCCGAACTGGCGGGTCATGCTTTCTGGCGTTTTATTGCAGACAATTACAGGAAAGACAATGTTACCTATTTTCTTTACCTGGCAAGGATATACAAAAGTCTGAATTCGGCCAGCTTAAAAGTTACCAAAAAAAAGTTTAAAGAAGTCCTCAACGAGTTCATGGAAAGGGAGGCTGATAAGTACTATAAGGATCTGAGGGGGAGACGCAATGCGCCCAAGGGTAACGTGGTAGCTTTGGAAGAAGTGAACAGGAACCTGGACTATTACCGCTTTCAGGCCAATCCCAATCCCCGCAACAGTACCTATGCCGTGGTGCGGTTTAAAAAAGGTATTTATCGTATAGAGCTGGAAGATTTCGGATTTAAAAGGAAAGTTCTATTGAAATCGGGCGTGCTTGATAATCAGAATGAGATCAATCCCAATTATCCCCAACTGGCCTGGGATCCCAAAGGATCAAAGCTGGTGGTGGTGTATATGGAAAAGAATAAGCTGAGGATGTTTGTTTTTGACCTGGTAACAAGGCTCAAAACATTTAAGCAGGAACTGCCGGAAGAATTTGACCAGGTAACCGATGTAAAATACATGCTTGATGAGAATACCCTTTTGTTCAGCGCGGTTAAGAATGGTTATACCGATATTTTTGTATACAAAATAAAGGAACAAACGCTGGAGCAGATCACCAATGATGTGTATGACGACCTTGATCCTTCTTTCGTGGCCTTTCCCAACAGAACCGGTATCATATTTTCTTCCAACCGCCCGTCGGGCAATGCTGTGAACAGTGATACCGCGTTACCTTCCAATAATCAATACAATATATTTTTGGTTGACAACTGGAACCGGAGTGAGTTCAGGCAGATCTCGCAGCTTACCCATGTAAAATATGGTAATGCACGTTATCCGATGCAGTACAATACCAACCATTTTACATTTGTAAATGATGAAATGGGGATCGCCAACAGGTATGCGGGGTTTTTTACCACACGTAAAGCAGGTGTGGATACGATATACAGGGTTGGGGATGAATTGTTGCGCAATCCTACAAATGCCGATCTGGATTCCATACTACAGGTCTGGAACAAAAATGAGCCCGACTCCATAGGCTATATGGCAGTTACCACCGATTCGGCTTATGCCTTTCCCATAACCAACTACCAGAGCGGGCTGCAGGAAACGAGGATAGCGGGTGATGGCGGGCAGGTATCGGAAGTGAGACAGGAAGGAAATCTTAAAATGTTGTATAAGCTTAAAGTAAATGAGGACGCGCTGAGAAGAAGGAACATAAATGTGCGGCCTACCGAATACATGAAAAAAGTAATGGAGGATGATAAAATTGTGAAAGGCGCCGCCACCATTTACCAGCCTATTGACAGCATTCCCGATGAAGGTGACCTTTTTCAAAGTGAATTTGAAGATGAAATAAAGGACAGTGCGGGAATTGGCCGGATAGTAGATGTAAACGGGCCGCCGGTGGAGGAAACGGTACTTTCGCAGGCCAAGCTATATGATTACAGGTTAAAATTTGCAACGGAATATTCTGTTTCGGGCTTCAATAATTCCGTATTAATGACGCGCTGGCAGCCTTACGGCGGCGGCGGCGGGCCCATCTATCTTACGAACGGAAGCTCTAATTTAAGCGGCATAGTAAGGATTGGCGTTTCCGATCTTTTTGAAGATATAAAATTCATAGGCGGGTTTCGCCTGGGGCTCAACCTTGATGATAAGGATGTGCTGTTCAGTTTTTATAACATGCGCAAGCGGTTAGACTGGGGGCTTACCTACTACCGCTCAACGGTAACCAATTTCCCTTTTTATAAGGCGGATGATTTTCCCCTAAGCGCTTTGGAAAATAAATTGTATTCCAATATTTACCAGGTCAATGTTTCGTATCCCTGGGATAAGGTAAGGAGTCTGCGTGCGAATGTTGCGCTGCGTACCGACAGGGTAGCGATCAGAACGAATGTCAATTATCCTCCGGCACTGGCGATCAATGATACCGTAAAAAATTCAATACTTACTCATTTTGAATATGTGCATGACAACAGCATCAACCCCGCATTGAACATCTGGAACGGCTTGCGGTATAAGATCTATACCGACATCAATACAGATCTTACAAAAGAAAAGCAGGGGAAATTTACTTTTAATGTAGGTACCGATATACGTTATTACTATCCCATTTACCGCAATTTGATATGGGCCGGACGCGGCGCCGTGGATATTTCATGGGGCAGCCAGAAGATATTATATTACCTGGGTGGTACCGACAGCTGGATCTCTCCCAAGTTCAACAATGCCAATCAGCCTGCGCCCGACCAAACCTACGCTTACCAGTCGCTGGCGGTAAACCTCAGGGGTTACAGGCAAAATGCCGCCAACGGCAATAACGCGGTGGTCATCAACAGCGAATTCAGACTGCCTGTTTTTACCACTTTATTGAGCCGCCCCATAAACAATGCGTTCTTAAGGAACTTCCAACTGGTTCAGTTCATTGACCTGGGAACCGCCTGGAACGGCGCTTACGACAAAATTGGCCGGCCATCGGCAACCTATGGTTTTCCCCCGGTTCAGGTAAATTTTAAAAGCAGCGGCATAGGTCCTTTTGTAGGCGGGTATGGTTTTGGGGTAAGAAGCACCCTGCTGGGCTATTTTTTAAGAGTGGATGCCGGCTGGCCCATGACCGGATTCTTTAACGGCAAACCCGTATGGTATTTTTCTTTGGGGCTGGATTTTTGAGGAAGGGGTAGTTTTCCCGCCGGGGTCTTCGCCGGGTGGGTAAAATAAAATATATACCGTAAAAAACATGCTTCAGCGCAGGGGTCTGCATGGCCTCTCACAGTGGCACTTTATGAAGACCCCAGCGCGACTCCAAAAGACCCCAACGCGACTCCAATTTTTGGTAAGAAAACAACAGCGCCGGCCATTACGCTGCCAATGGCCGCCAATAGCACGGCCCCGGCGGCTATATCTTTTATGATCTTAATTTGAGGATGGTAGCCGGGATGCGCTACGTTGCATAATTTTTCTATAGCAGTGTTTATCATTTCAAGCGTTAATACCGCTGTTATGCATAGCAAAATAACCAGCCATTCCATAGCAGCAATTTTAAATATCCATCCCAGTATTACAGCTACTGTTGCCGCAACCAGCTGGATCCGACCGTTTGTTTCGTGCCGGAAAAAAGTAATAATGCCGGCTCTGGCAAATTGCAGAGATTGAATGAATTTCATGATCCGTATTTACTTTAAATGTATGCATTAAGGCCAAGCATGGCAATGGTGTTTTTCATAAGTTGATGTTAAGTGAGGCAAATAATGCTTGTATGGTATGATGAAAACTGGAAGCCCGCCAAAATTAATTTCACCACTCACCACTCACCACTCACAATTCACCACTCACAATTCACTATTCACCCCTCTCTCACATCTGACACTGCACTGCCGTATATCAATTTACAGAAGCCGGTTGGTTAACCTGCCCGTACCAGTTTATTTTTCGCGAATAGTACATTACGGCGGCCAGTACTATAAACAAGCCGATGCTTCCAAAAAGCAAAGCGCCATCCTGGAGTTGCAGCAATATAAAAATGAAGGTGTACAGGGTAGTGAGCATAATCCCGAACAGCATGGCGATCTTCCATTTATAAAATACGCTTTTTGTATAAAGCGTAATGAGCGCAACTGTTGCCGCAGCCGCTATGGAGTATGCTATGTTGAACCGGAGGTACTCGGAAATAGACAATAGCAAAGTATAGAAAATGCTTAGTGCCAGTCCTACCAGCACATACTGGATAGGGTGAACGGTTCTTTTTTGCAATATTTCAATAAAGAAATACAGTCCAAAAGTAAGTGCAATAAAAAGGATGGCATATTTAACGGAGCGCATGGTCTTTGAATACGAATCAACCGGTTGCAAAAGCGTAATGCCGAACCGCGAATCTGCGATATCATAATTGCTGTCCTTCCAGCTTTGCGGATAGTTGCGGTTTAAATGCTGCACTTTCCATTCGGCGTTAAATCCATTTTCGGTTACCTGCGGTGTGGTTACAGGCAAAAAACTCCCGTCGAATGAAGGATTGACCCATGTGGAATTGATATTAACATTTGTGGTTTTACCCACAGGTGTAAAAGACAAATTTTCGGAACCCCGTAAATGCAGTTGCAGCTTAAAAGTATTGGATCCTGTAAGATCTGATGCAACAGGAGTGTGCAACCCGTTTTTAATGATGCGGTCATCGGGCATGCCGGCATTAAAAATATGGCTGCTGTCATTCCACAAAAGGCTTAGCTGGTCTTCAATGCCCCTGAAATCATTCAGTCCTATGCAAACAAATGCTTCCTGAAGATTCAGGTCCCCCGGTGCAATATGCAGCCCTTCCGTTTGCAGCGGGCCAAAATAGCCCTCTATCTGCATGTCGGCCCGGTACACAACAATATTGTATATGCTCCGGTGCCTTATTTCGGGTTGCAATACCCCGTTTATCTTTAGCTGGTCGGGCAAAAAGTAAGCGTACTTTTTATACACTGTTGTTTTCCCGTCTTCCGATTGAACGCTTTCCCTGTAAGGTATTACCAGTATGGGGCCGGTAACCGTTTGCTGCGTTGCCCATTTGGCGCTTACTTCTTTGGCAACGGTTTCCTGGCGGTCGGCTCTTTCGTTCACCAGGTTCATGATGAATAAAGCCGGAATAAGCATAACGAGTATCAGGCACGCTACTATGATACCTTTAATGGTAAGCCTGTTCGACGATAGAAAATGAGAAGCGCTTGTAATATCCATGATTGTTGATTTTTAAAAGTGCTTTGAATTTCAAAGTATTGTAAGAAAAAAAAATTACTCTATTAACCTGATCATTTGTCCCAACCCCTCTAAATGCTGCTTAAAGGCCTTCTCCCCGTTTTTCGTAACTGCATAAGTGGTATTGGTCTTTCTGCCTATAAATCCTTTTTGCACCTTTATGTATTCATTTTCTTCCAGGGTTTTTAAATGGGATGCCAGGTTGCCGTCGGTAACGCCTATGATCTCCTTCAACTGGTTAAAATTAAGATCTTCGTTCACCATAAGTGAGCTCATAATGCCTAACCGTATGCGGCTGTCGAATATTTTATTTAAATTTTCTATCGGATTTTTCATTCCATTTTTTTAAACACATGAAGCAGGGCCGAAAATGCCCTGTATCTTTATCCTTGCTTATCGTGCTTCCACCACATCGCAACGCCATATACAATGTGCAATACACCAAATCCCAGGGTCCAGAAAACCAGGCTAAGTTCAGGGAACCAGCCGCTGATCAGTCCCAATGCAATTTGCGCGTATCCCAGGTACCTTATTTCACCCAGCGTATACTTACTGGCGTTTACAAGCGCTATCCCGTAAAACAAAAGGCACCCAGGGGCGATCATCACAAAATACCCCAGTTCTGTTATACGCAGTAAAAATACCCCTCCGGCGAATAACGGGATACAAAAATTAATCAATAATCTTTTGGTGGCGGTGCTCCATACCGGGGTATTGTTTTTTTTACTTTTGATGTAGGTGAACAAAAAAGCTGTTATTACGGCTGAACCTAATGTTAACAGGGCAATGATAAAAAGTTTATATCTTATAATATTCGCAATCGTGAGGCTGCCGTAATCATAGCTTTCAGGCGTTTTGCCCGAAATGACCCGGTGAGCAAACCATGCACCTGCCAAAGCGCAAATGCCTGCGGCCACACCGCTTAACCCACTCAGGCTGATAAAACGGCTGCTGCGTTCCATCATTTGTTTTATATCTTTTAAAGTATGCAATGCCGATTGTTCCTGCTCCATAAAAAGTACTTTGAAATTCAAAGTAAATATTAAAAACCCATACCTGCAAATTTTTTTATAATTATTTGTTATTTGAAACTGTTCACACTCTTCCCTGCGCAACGTTTCAACCCAAACAGCTCTCCTGTTTGAAAAGTTTTGAGCGCTCACCGGTATGTATGTTATCATGAAAGGGCTTTCACTATTCACAACTCACTATTCACAACTTACCATTCAACCCAATCTAAATATTATAAACTATTGTGCGTTATACCTTACACTGTGTTTATTTTTGTGCATATGGGCTGGAAAAGGCTGATTATTGGTGGCATCGTATTTTTGTCCGTTTTTACATTCAGTGCTTCGGCGCAGGTTAAAAAGATATCCGGGCATATCCAGGATGCGCACAGTGAAGAGCGGATCCCTTTTGCATCGCTTGAATTCAGGAACACCGCCATTGGCGCCCTGAGCGACTCTGCGGGCCATTTTTCCTTTACGTTTTCCCGCTGGCCTTCCGATACGCTTATGGTTACGTTTGTTGGATTTGAAGATTATGCTTTACCCATAGACACCACGCTGGAAGAGATACAGGTTATCATTGAAATGGAGCGGGGAAAGAGCAATACGGAAGTGATCGTAAAAAGCAGGATCAGCAAAGGAATGATCATGTGGCGCAAAATAGTGCAGCATAAGCAATTCAATGACCGCGCCCGGTTTGATAATTTCTCCTATGAATTGTACAATAAGCTGGAAGCCGACCTCAACGATGCCGCCAATAACAAGCTGATCAAGTTTCCCCTGCTGAAACCCTTTAAATCTGTTATTTACAAGAACATTGACTCTACAAGCGAAACCAAACCCATCTTGCCGCTCTATTTAACCGAATCGCTTTCAGATTATTATTATCAAAGAAAGCCCCAAAGAACAAGAGAGGAATTTAAGGCTGTTAAAACCATGGGATTCAACAATCCGAGCATAAGCAAAATGCTGGGAGGCATGTACCAGAATGTAAATGTGTATAAGAATTTTATCCCCGTTTTTGATAAGGATTTTGTTAGCCCCATCAGCGATTACGGCTCTGCATACTATCATTACCGCGTTCCGGATACACAGTATATAGGGGGAAGGCGGTTCTTTCATTTTTTGTTTACGCCCAAGCACAAAGGTGAAAACACTTTTATAGGCGATGCATGGATAGCCGACTCATCGTATGCTGTAATGAAAATGAATCTCCGCGTTTCAGAGCTGGCCAACCTCAATTTTGTTGAAAAGCTGGATCTTGTGCAGGAATACCAGTTGATCAATGATTCCGTATGGTTTTTGTCGAAGGATAAATTCGTGGCCGACTTTATTTTTTTAGATAAAAACCGGTTGAATTTTATTGGAAGAAAAACCAGTACTTACCGCAATGTGCTGGTCAACGATACATCGGTAACGAATGCACTGCAAAAAAATAAGCTGAGGGAAGAGGTGGTGATGTCCGATTCGGCCTCAAAACACTCTGATGCTTACTGGCGGCATGCACGGCATGAACAATTGACAACAACCGAAAGGGGCATTTATAAGATGATTGACACCCTTATGGAAATGCCCAGCTTTCAGCGATTTACAGATCTGGTATACTTTATTGGCACAGGATATAAAAATGTAGGCAACTATGAAATTGGCCCGTGGTACAACTGGATAACGGCCAATGCTTATGAAGGACTGAGGTTGCGGTTTGATCTGGGAACCAACACGGGGTTCAATAAAAAGATCTATCTCACCGGTTACCTGGCTTACGGCTTCTCCGACCAAAAATGGAAAGGGAGGTTCCAGGGCTTATACCTGTTCAACAAGTCGCCACGTTCCACGTTAATGGCTTCCTTTATTAATGATATTGACAACGGCCAGGTTTATTACGATGAGGTGGGAAGTGATAATTTATTTGCCATCGCCTTAAGAAAACCCAATGTGCCGCTCAGGTATATGAAAATTGAACAGGAAAAGCTGGAGTATTTTAAGGAATGGAACAGTGGCTTTTCGGTTACGCTCAATGGGTTGCGCAGGCGGTTTACCCCGCTGTCGAGCCTTCCCGTAAAAGACAGCTTTCCCACGGCAAATGGCGGCGAACCCCTGAACAGCTTTGAAATGGGGATCAAGCTGCGGTTTGCCTATTTAGAGAAATTTTTAGACGGTAATTTTTACAGGATCAGCATTGGCAGTGATTACCCGATCGTGGAAGCGCATTATTCAAAAGGCATATCCGGAATATTCGGGAGCAGCTATAATTACCACAAATTAGGCGGAAGCATATCCGACTATAAAAAAATATCTCCCTACGGCAGCATTTATTATAATGCTTATGCAGGTAAAGTATTCGGCACCCTGCCCTATACCCTGCTTGAAATTCCGCCGGGAAACAATTTATGGTATTACAATAAATACGCTTTCAATATGATGACCCGGTATGAGTATTTAACAGACTGGTACGCGGGTATTAACGTAGAACACAATATTGGCAATGGTTTATTTCGCTTTATTCCTTTAACAAGAATGTTGAAGTTCAGGCAGTTTTGGAGCGCAAAAGTGTTATGGGGTGATGTAAGCCGGGCCAACAAAGACTATAATTTTGGCAATGGGGAGCATGGATTTAAAAGTCTTGAAGGCAAGCCCTATATGGAGATCGGGACCGGCGTTGATAATATTTTCAAGATATTCCGGCTCGATTTTATCTGGAAAATATTGCCGCGTCCTTTGCCTGAAAAAACATTTGAGCGCTTTGGCATATTCGGGAGCTTCAGGGTGGTGTTTTAGAAGGTTTGAAGTTTGATATTTTAATTTGATTCAGCCTGCCTCAGGCTACAGGGTGCGGGGTGATCTTGTGCCCTGAAACCTGTAACCTTTTCTAACATTATATCATTTATGGAGATAACAGTTACATTGGAAAATATAGAGCAGCATGCCCGGTATTTTTGGGAGCATGTGCCAGGAAGGGTTTTTGCTTTTCATGGCGCGATGGGCGCAGGGAAAACAACTTTCATTAAAGCTTTGTGTGCTGCCAGAGGAGTAACGGATCATGTAAGCAGTCCTACCTTTTCATTGATAAATGAATACCGCTACAACGAAGGAGGTTTACTGAAGCATATTTTTCATATTGATCTGTACCGGTTAAAGGATGAAGAGGAAGCGATCAGCGCGGGTATAGAAGATTGCTTGTATTCGGGTAATGTTTGTTTTGTGGAATGGCCGCAAAAGGCGGCTTCGCTTTTACCCGAAAGCAGGGTAGATATTTACGTGCATCCGGTTAATAACAATACGCGGTTGCTAAAAATTGATTTTCACAGGTAAATTTTTAGTAAATTGTTCGCTCAAACCTATCCAGCTTATGCCGGCAGAAAAGCCATTTGTAGGTACATCGTTCAATTACGAAACATTAGAAGAAACATTAGATATTAAGCCACGTGAAGCACAATTGCTGATCGGGATCCCAAAGGAAAATTCTTTCCAGGAAAACCGGATTGCATTAACGCCAGACGCCATTAGTGTACTCACCAGCAACGGCCACCGTGTTGTTGTAGAGCATCGTGCAGGTGAAGGTGCACATTTTTCTGAAAAGGATTACAGCGATGCAGGCGCTAAAATCGCATACGATAAAAAGGAAGTATTTCAATGCGATCTGATCATGAAATCTGCGCCGGTGAATGAAGAAGAGGTGCTTCTGTTAAAACACAATCAAACCATAATATCCCCCATCCATCTGCCTGTAATGAAAACAGAGATATTACAGCGTATGATGGAAAAGCGGATCACCGCTTTATCATTTGAGAATTTTAAAGACGATTCGGGTCACAATCCCATTGTGCGCAGCATGAGTGAAATTGCAGGCAGCGCAGTGATGTTGCTGGCAGGTAATTATTTAAGCAATGCCAACAATGGCAAAGGCATGCTGCTGGGTGGCATTTCTGGCATTCCTCCTACCAAAGTGGTTATTATCGGCGCCGGGATCGTAGGCGAATATGCGGCAAGGACGGCGCTGGCGATGGGCAGCAGTGTAAAAGTTTTTGATAACAATATCTATAAGCTCAAACGCATGCAGGGCAATATAGGTGTAAGGATGTGGACCTCTGTGATAGAACCTAAAATTTTGGCCAAGCAGCTAAAAACCTGTGATGTGGCAGTAGGCGCTTTGTCTTCTTTTGGAGGGCGTACACCGATAGTGGCCACGGAAGAGATGGTGTCTATTATGCGGCCGGGCAGTGTGATCCTTGATGTTTGTATTGACCGCGGAGGCTGTTTTGAGACTTCAGAGATCACTTCGCATGAAAATCCTGTATTTATCAGGCATGGTGTTATTCATTATTGCGTACCCAATATACCTTCGGGTTTTGCCCGAACCGCGTCGCAGGCCATCAGCAATGTGCTGATGCCCCTGTTGCTTGAAATAGGCGATGAAGGCGGGCTGGAAAAACTGGTATGGCATAAGTTCAATATCCGCAGCGGGATATATCTGTTTAAGGGCGCACTTACCAATATCTACCTCAGCCAGCGCTTCAATTTGAAATATACTGATCTGAATTTATTGATTGCCAGCAGGAGATGAAAGAGAGTGGTAAGTGGTAGGCGGTAAGATACTCAGTTGCCTGCCAGTGCTTTCTTAGCCACTTTGCCCACGGTTAATCCCTGTACAACGATGGAAAATACCACTACGAAATATGTGATTTCCAGTAATAAGTTTTTGTGCAGCCCATTATCTACCGATAAAACAAGCGCTATGGATACTCCGCCCCGCAATCCGCCCCATACCATCACGGTAAGGGCGCCTTTAAGGAATTTGTTCTTGAAAGGTACTATAGTATAAGGTATCCAGATGGAAAGCAGTCTTGCCAGCAATACAATAACAATAGCAACAACACCGAGTGCCAGGTGGCTGATGAGGTCGGGGATCAATAATAATTCAAATCCGATGAAGAGGAACAATATGGCGTTCAGTATTTCATCTATCAGTTCCCAGAATTTATTCAGGTAATCTTTTGTTTCAGACGACATGGCTGCTTTCTTCCCGTAATTCCCGATGATTAGCCCTGCGGCAACCATGGTAAGCGGTCCTGAAATGTGCAGGGCATGTGCAATAAGGTATCCGCCCATTACTACTGAAAGCGTCATCAGCACCGACACTTTATAGTCGTCTATTCTTTTCATGGCGCTTGAGGTTGCAAAGCCAAGAAGCGCGCCCAACAGCAATCCTCCCAATGCCTCCTTTGCCAGCAGCCATGAGATAGAGCCAACGGAAATATCTATCGCGTCAGTTTGGGTGAGTTGCAGAATAACGGCGAACAATACTACAGCCACCCCATCATTAAAAAGTGATTCACCCGCAATTTTGGTTTCCAGCGTTTTAGGAACTTTTGCCTGTTTTAAAATGCCCAGCACTGCTATAGGATCTGTAGGTGAGATCAGTGCACCAAACAACAGGCAATAAAGGAAAGGAATATCTTCATGAAAAAGCACCGCTACATTATACAGGAGGAATGCCACCACAAAAGTGGAAATGATAACACTTACCGTGGAGAAAATGAATATCGGCCATCGCTGCTCCCTGAGATCAGCGAAGTTTACATGAATAGCGCCGGCAAAAAGAAGGAAATTAAGCATTGCGCCCATAAGCACCGCCGTAAAATCAAACTCAGATATAAGGTTAAAAAAGCTAAGCGTGGTATTGGGAAAAACATTAGCGCCTACTATCCTGATCAGGAGGGAAACGAATATAGCAATGAGCATGATCCCGATGGTGGAAGGCAGTTTTAATATCTTCAGGTTCAGGTAAGCAAAAAATGAGGCTAATACAATTAAAATAGAAAACGAGTAATAAAGTTCCAACCGGTATTGATTTAAAATTCAGACAAATTTAAAAAAAACAGAATTGTTATTTGTAACTATTGATATTCAGTTGCTCGCTACAAAATGTATATTCTGTTTCGTCGTTGCTGCTTACAATGATCAGGCGGTCTTTGCAATATGTTGTAATCAGCCGCTGGTATAACGCAATACCTTCGGCATCTAAATTTGTACAGGGCTCATCCAGTAATAAGACAGGAGTGTTGGAGAAAACAGATTGTGCCAGCTTTACCCTTTGCTTCATCCCGCTGCTGAAATACCGTATCTGTTTGTGGGCAGCTTTTTCCAGCCCGATCAATGCAATAATATCCGGTATGGGCACAGATGTCAGCAGCGGTTTGAACTGCCGGTGAAAATGCAGGAACTCGTGCAGGGTCATTTCTTCTATGAGTTCCAGGTAAGGGGCGGCGATAGAGAGGTGCAGATAAACATTTTCGGGACTCAGCGGATTACCGGTTTGGGTTTGATCGTTTTTGACAAGGTATTCAACTTTTCCTTCATTTGGAGAAAGTGCTCCTGCTATCACCTGCAGGAGTGTTGATTTACCGGATCCGTTAGGACCGGTGATGGCGTAAGCCATACCTGCCGAAAATTGAAAGTTGAGATGCCGGAATATCCAATCCCTGTTAAACCTTTTTCCTGTATTAATCAACGATATCGTCATCCACGCTGTTTTTAGTGTAGCGTTTAATGATGCCTCTTCCGCTTTCACGGATAAAAGTTACGATCTCATCTCTTTCATCCGTGGCCTGGAATTCTTCTTCCAGGATTTCTACCGCCTGGGAAGTATTTAAGCCTTTATTATAAATGGTTCTGTAAATATCCAGTATATGATTGATCTTATCTATGGTAAAGCCCCTGCGTTTAAGTCCGATAGAGTTTACGCCGGCATAGCTGAGTGGCTGGCGGGCAGCTTTAATATACGGAGGCACATCTTTGCCCACGAGTGAGCCGCCGCCTACATAGGAGTGAGCGCCAATTTTTACAAACTGGTGCACAGCGCACATGCCGCCGAGTATAGACCAGTCGCCCATTACCACATGCCCGGCCATTTGCGTGTTATTGGTAATAATACAGTTATTCCCAACGGAGCAGTCGTGTGCTATATGGCTATAGGCCTGTATGAGGCAGTTGTCGCCTACCGTGGTTCTTCCTCTTTCCTTGGTGCCCCGGTTAATGGTAACAAATTCACGGATGGTGGTATTGTTGCCTACTTCCACAAGAGAATACTCTCCTTCAAACTTCAGGTCCTGTGGGATTGCTGAAATAACTGCTCCCGGGAAGATGCGGCAATTTTTGCCAATCCTCGCACCTTCCATGATCGTTACATTGCTTCCGATCCAGGTGCCTTCTCCTACTTCTACATTGTGATGAATTACTGTGAAAGGATCAACTTTTACATTGGTTGCCAGCTTGGCGTTGGGGTGAATATATGTGTGAGGATGAATCATTGATGATTTTTTCTTATGTGGATTCCCGGCAAACAGTATTTCATATATATACAAAAAATGTCAGGTGGTTTCCTGACGAGGGCAAAAGTAAGGAAAAGAATAATATTCATCCGCTACCGCTTCACTAATTGTGCCATCAGCGTGGCTTCTGTTGCAATTTTGTTTCCGATATAAACCGTTCCCTGCATTTCACACATTCCCCTTCGGATAGGAGCGTTAAGCTCCATCTTCAGTATCATGGTATCCCCCGGAACCACTTTCTGGCGGAAGCGGGCATTATCCATTTTAACAAAATATGTATCGTATTCTCCGGGAGGCAGGGCGTTAATGGCTAATATTCCGCCGGTTTGGGCCAGGGCTTCTATCTGCAGCACGCCTGGCATGATAGGGTTGCCGGGAAAATGCCCAACAAAAAACGGTTCATTAAAAGTTACGTTCTTGATACCAACGATCCTGGTGTCGGTAAGCTCAATAATCTTATCCACCAGCAAAAATGGATAGCGATGCGGAAGTGTTTTTTCAATTTGCTGGGTAGTGTATACGGGAGTCTGATTGGGGTCGTAAATGGGCACATCAAGCATTTGTCTGTTTACTTTAATGTGCTGTTTTATTTTTTTGGCAAAACTTACATTTGAAGAATGCCCCGGGCGGTTGGCAATGATATGCGCTTTAACGGGTGAGCCGATAAGCGCCAGATCGCCAATGATATCCAGTAACTTATGGCGGGCGGGCTCATTTGGGAACCGGAGTTCAAGATTGTTGAGATATCCGCCGCTTTTTACCTCCATTTTCTTCCTGCCAAAGGCTTTGCCCAAACGTTCCATTTCGGCTTCGCTTACCGGTTTATCTACTATTACAATGGCATTATTGATATCGCCACCTTTGATAAGGTTGTTTTCCAGCAGCATTTCCAGTTCGTGCAAAAAGCAAAAAGTGCGGCAGGGAGCTATCTCCGATTTGAAGTCCTTCAGGTGTTTTAAGCCGGCATGCTGGGTTCCCAGAACAGGACTGTTGAAATCAATAAGCGTTGTAATCTGGTATTCTATAGCGGGCATTGCCACCATTTCTACTCTCTTCTCATCGTCGTAATAGGTAATATTGCTGTCTATCGTATACCATAGTTTTGTGGCTTCCTGTTCTGCTACCCCGGCCTCTTCGATAATTTCTACAAATGGAGCCGAACTGCCGTCAATAATGGGTATTTCAGGGCCGTTTATTTCAATAAGACAATTGTCAACACCCATACCCACCAATGCAGCCAGTATATGTTCAACAGTGCTTACTTTAGCGCCTTTATCCTCCAGTGTTGTTCCGCGTGAAGTATCTGTAACCAGGTCGCAGTCGGCTTTAATGATGGGCTGACCTGCGAGGTCAATTCGTTGAAACTGAATCCCAAAGCCCGCATTGGCGGGGTTCAATATCATGTCTACTTTAATGCCTGTGTGTAAACCCGTTCCGGAAACACTTACTGCCGATTTGAGCGTGTGCTGTTTGTCGGGATTGAAGTTTGCGTTCATTGTTCGGTTTTGTTGTCGGGCAAAGATAGGGATGAACGCCCGATAGTAGGTTATCCGATGCCGGTATATAAGGAAGTTATTATACTTTTTCAGCGAGCAATTGCTTGATCAGCGCCTCCAGTTCCTGGATCCTTTTCTCAAAATCGGGCAGTTTTCGGGATATGGCCTGGCTTCGCAATGTGCTCGTGTAATCATGGGCCGGCGACCCGGTTACCGCTGCGTTAGGCTGCTTTATGGATTTGCTTACACCGCTCTGTGCGTTTATCCTGGCGCCATCCGCTATGGTGATGTGCCCTACAATGCCCGCCTGCCCTCCAATCATAACGTTATTTCCTATTTTGGTGCTTCCGCTTACTCCCGCCTGTGCAGCGATAACGGTGTTACGGCCTACTTCAACATTGTGAGCCACCTGGATCAGGTTGTCGAGCTTTGCGCCTTCTCTTATGATGGTAGAACCTATGGTTGCGCGATCTATAGTGGCATTGGCGCCCACCTCCACATTGTCTTCTATTTCTACATTCCCTATTTGCGGAACTTTTTTGAAACTGCCGTCTGCCTGCGGTGCAAAGCCAAAGCCATCGCTACCAATAACGGTTCCGGCATGAACAATAACCCTCTTTCCTATTTTGCAATGATGGTATATGATTACTGAAGGATGAATAACAGAATGGTCACCAATTTTAACATTATCGCCGATAAAGCAGTGGGGATATATTTTAACATCATTCCCTATCTCTGCATTTTCTCCTATATAAGCGAAAGCCCCAATAAATGCATTTGCTCCTGTTTTAGCAGATGCGGCAATATAAGAAGGCTGTTGAATACCCGTTAGCTGCTGCGACATCATTTCCTGGTACCTGGTCAGCAAGGTGGCAAAAGCACTATAGGCATCAGGCACCCTTATCAGTGTTCCGCTTACTTTTTCTTTGAGCTCCAGCGATTCATTGATGATAATTACAGATGCCCTGGTAGCATACAGATAATCTTCATATTTGGGATTGGCAAGAAAAGCCAACTGACCTTCTTTCGCCTCTTCGATTTTACTGAATGAATGTACGCCTGCATCGGCATTGCCTTCAATTTTACCGTTAATCAGCATAGCTATTTGCGCGGCCGTGAACGTCATAGAGATTATTTGAGATAACAAATGTAAAATTTTTTCACGGCCCCCGAAAGGTTATGTTGTATCAGGGCATTGTGTACCTGGGATATATCTTTAACGCTCCCGTCTTTGAAAAGGATGTTGATCCTTTCATTATAAGGATTGTACGTGCGGTTCACAGCCTCCCCGGTAAATACAAGATAAGAGGTATCTTTTTCACTGGTATTAAGCCGTTCCATTGCGTTTTTTTTCTGCTTATTTATTTCTTTTTCGGGAATAGGAATGCTTTGCAGCTTTACTTTGAGCAAATCCCGGTTCATGATGCCGTTGCACAACAGGGAAAGTATCTGATCCGGATGGTGGCACCAGCTTTTTATAGCAGCCACAATGTCTGTGTCGTCTAACCGGCAAAACTGGTCAAGGTGCTGTGCAACGGTTCCTTTATATTGGTTCAGCAAAAATGATCCCAATATACTTTCGGGAAACATGCCGGCATTTCCCATACCCGTTTCCCGTGCCCTTTCCAGTATCTTAACCAACATCATTTCCGCTGCCAGCACGGTTTTATGCAGATATACCTGCCAGTACATAAGCCTGCGCGCAACCAAAAATTTCTCAATAGAATATATAGCCTTTTCTTCCACCATCAGCTCACCCCTGTGCACCGTAAGCATTTTTATGATACGGTCGTATCCGATAACGCCCTCGCTTACACCGGTAAAAAAACTGTCGCGGGTGAGATAGTCCATCCGGTCAACATCCAACTGTCCGCTCACCAGTTGATGCAAGAATTTTTTGGGATAGGTATTGGTGAAGATATCAATAGCGGTTTGAAGCTGTCCGTTAAATTGACGGTTCAGCTCCTGCATCAGTAGAAGTGAGAGTTCTTCGTGATGAACATTTTCCATCAGCACGCTTTCCAATGCATGCGAAAAAGGGCCGTGACCTATATCGTGTAAAAGAATAGCAATTTTTGCACCGGTATCTTCAGCTTCACTGATGGGTGTTCCTTTTTCTTTTAATACCTGCAGGGCGTTACACATCAAATGGTATGCCCCCAAAGAATGATGCAGGCGCGTGTGAACGGCTCCGGGATATACCAGATGGGCCAGTGCCATTTGCTTGATGCGTCGCAGGCGCTGATACCAGGGATGTGAAATAATTTGAAATATCAGCGGGTTGTTTATAGTAATAAACCCATATACAGGATCGTTGATGATTTTTCGGAAAGGCATGTAAAAATGTTAAAAAAATAA
>NZ_DAOMOZ010000037.1:0-30357 GCF_035444585.1 Agriterribacter sp. | reverse complement strand
AATCTTAAGGCCATCTTTCTGAGTTTTAAATACGCTTATCCCTACCTCAAAAAAAGCGGCGGCAGCAGTATTGTAAATATCGGATCGGTGAGCAGTTTTGTAGGGCAGGCCAAAACTCCCGGCTATATCGCTGCCAAGGGGGGCGTGATGATGCTTACCAAATCTATTGCAATTGACTATGCATCAGATCGCATCAGGTGTAACGCGGTTTGCCCGGGCATAACAGACACGCCCATGTTGAGAGAACATATGGGTGGTCAATCAGGAATAGCCGAACGCCTGCACCGCGTACCGGCAGGGCGTATTTTACAACCACGTGAAATTGCCAGCAGTGTTGCATACCTGTGCAGCGATGATTCATCGGGTATTACCGGAACCAGTTTAATAATTGATGGTGGCTACCTGGCTACCGCAGAATGGGATGGAGGACTTCTATAATGAAAAATATAAAAATTTCCTGCGCTGATTTTACGTTCCCGCTTTTGCCGCATGATAAGGTGATGGATCTTATTGCCATGCTGGACTGTGATGGGGTTGACATCGGGCTTTTTACCGGACGATCGCACATACAGGCAGGAACGGAATTTACGGAACCGGAGAAAAACGCCAGGTTGTTGCAACAAAAAGCAGCCGATCGCGGACTGGCGATCGCCGACATATACCTGCAGCTCGACAATGATCTGGCAAAATTTGCGATCAATCATCCCGACGCGGCAAAACGTGCTTTTGCAAGAGAACAGTTTTTGAAGCTTATTGAATATGCACAGTATGCAGGCGCTGAACACATCACCTGTTTGCCCGGAATGGCTTTTCCCGGTACCGAATTGCCTGAGCAGTCTGTGGAGAGAAGTTATGAAGAACTGTACTGGCGTGTAGAGCAGGTACGTAAAACAAAGCTGAGCTTTTCAGTAGAGTGTCATGTGGGATCGCCGTATACAAAACCGGAGGATGTGGTTACACTCGTTAAATCGGTACCGGGGTTACAACTTACACTCGATTATACCCATTTCATAAGAAATGGTTACACACAGGCGGAAGCCGACATACTGCTGCCTTACGCCAATCATTTTCATGCCCGCGGGGCACAGCCGGGCAAATTACAGTCATCTGTAGCCGAAAACAGCATTGACTATGAAAAAATCATCCGGCAGTTAAAAGAAAAAAATTACTCCGGCTGGATAGGCCTTGAATATATATGGATTAAATGGGAGCAATGCAACCAGGTAGACACCTTGTCTGAAACAATTTTATTAAGAGATATTATTTTGAAAAGCCTTGCAAAAAACATTCCGGTATGAAAACAATCGCTTTGCAGCTGATGCGAAAGAAACTGGCAGAACAGCATGCGGTATATGGACTGTGGGTAACCCTTGAATCACCCGGCATTACGGAGATTGCCGTGCATTGCGGTCTCGACTGGGTGATCGTTGATGCTGAGCACGGGCATATGGACTGGCACAATATAGTGGAACACCTAAGGGCGGCAGTGCGAAGCAACACTGTTGTTTTGGTGAGGATTTCCAATGTCGACGAGGGCATTATCAAACGGGTGCTGGACATTGGTGCAGACGGCATAGTGGTTCCTCATATAGAAAGTGCTGCCGGCTGGAAGAAGGCATTGTCATATGCAAGGTATCCCCCCGCCGGCATACGGGGCATCGGTGCAGAGCGCGCTACCAAATGGGGCAGTGATTTTTCGCAGCACGTGAAGGATGCTGATGAGCATCTGCTGATGATCCCCATTATCGAATCTGTAGCAGGTGGAGATAATATAGATGAAATTATTGCAGTAAAAGGTACGGAAATAGTATTCTTCGGTCCGGCCGACTATTCCGCATCCGCGGGCTATGCAGGGGAGTGGGAGGGCAAAGGTGTAGCCGAAGCAATTGACGGGGTAAAAAATAAGATCGTTGCCGCTGGTAAGCACTGCGGTGTGATGGCCAAATCCAAAGACGATCTGAACCACAGGTACAGGCAGGGCTTCCGCATGCTGTCAATAGGAGCGGATGCGGGTCTTCTGCTTAAAACGATTAAAACTTTTTTCCAATCATAATGATGAATACATTTTCTAAAACAAGCTCCGGCTCTGCCGATGGAAGAGTTGAGTCTGTTAGTCCAGTAGGATCCGGGCCGATCGTGGAATTGGCGCCGGGCATCGTTTGTGAAGCCCAGGTGGGCGTGCACAATGAAGCTGTTAATTTGTTTACCGCTATTGTTACATTTCAACCGGGCCGGTCGTTGCCGATGCATACCCACCCACATTCAGAATCCATTACGCTGCTTAGCGGGGAGGCAATTGTTGAAGTTGAAAATCGCCGGTACAGGTTACAGCAGTTTGACAATGTTACCGTTCCCCAAAATACACCGCACAAAGTAATCAACGGTTCTGCTGCAGAACAGAGCGTATTTCATATTGCAATGCCCGTATCTGTTCCGCTTCGGGATGTAAAAGAGGATGCATATGTGCAATACATTTCTATTGCGGATGATGTGAACGGAAAATCCGGTAAAGAGTACATTACACGTTTTAATTCGGCAGGCCGCTATAACGCAGGCAGCAACACTGCGTTTATTGATTATTTTAATGAAAGCATGCTTGCCGGTGTTGGTATGAGCGGAGGTTTGGGGATCTTTTATAAGGACGGCAGGTTGCCTGCACATTTTCATGCATTTGACGAATCAATATGTATTATCTCAGGAGAAGCCATTTGTATTACGCAACGAAACAAATACAACCTTTCCAACCTTTCCACGGCGTTGCAGCCAAACGGTTTGCCTCACTATTTCATCAATCCATATCAAAAGGAAATGTATATGATTTGGGTGTATGCAGGTGCTATGCCCGTGAGAACAGAAGTAGATGACTTTTAAATGCTGCTGCCTTGAAAGCCGTTGGCAGTGCAGTTGTGAAGCAATAGCGATGATCAGTCAAAAAGTATAAATGAATTGTCAGGATGTATATTTTAACTCAACTGTCATTACAGTACTTTAGCATATTAGGATTTCCTTTTGCTTAAAGCTCACTTTCATAGAGCGCAACAAATCTGTATAAAAACAAAAATTATTATTATGAAAAAACGAGGATTGCCATTCCCGTCCTGGAAGAAGTGTGGTATGACACTGATTCTACTGCTTGGATTTTACAGTTATTCTTTCTCTCAGGATCCTTTAAAGGTTTCGGGTATCGTTGCCGATTCGGCCGACGGAAAACCTTTGGCCGGGGTAACCGTAGCGGTTCAGGGTACCAGCAATGCTACCAAAACCAACAACGCCGGTGTTTTTACGATAGACGCCGTGAAAAATGCTTCTTTGGTGTTCACCTTTACGGGCTACAATTCGCAAACCGTGGTGATCAGTAACGACAACGATATCAATATCACCCTGGGTGCAGTATCGCAAAACCTCAGCGAAGTAGTAGTGGTGAGTTATGGTACACAGAGAAAAAGAGAAATAACAGGCGCTATCAGTAATATCAATGCCAAGGAATTAAAAGATCTTCCTGTTACCAATATCGGACAAAAATTACAGGGCCGGTTAGCGGGGGTTCAAATCAATCAGAACACGGGGCAGCCTGGTGCCAACATGGCCATCCGCATACGTGGTGCGGCATCCATCAATGCAGGTAATAATCCATTGATCGTGGTAGACGGTTTTCCTATTGAAAGCGGATTGAATACCATTGACCCGGATATGATAGAATCGGTGAGTGTACTTAAAGATGCGGCGGCATCTTCGCTCTATGGTTCAAGAGCCGCCAATGGTGTACTGTTGATTACAACCCGGCAGGCCAAAGCGGGTCAGCGCAACATACAATTCACGAGCTATCTTGGCTTGCAAACCGTTTCAGACCGTGGCAAGCCCGATTTAATGGATGCACGTGAATTTGCACAGTTCAAAAAAGAATATTATGAAGACGCTGCGAGATATGAAGGTTATACCGGCGGTGTGCCGGCACAATACCAGAATCCTGAACAGATTGATCCTTCCGAAGGAACCAACTGGTTTGATGTATTACTGAGAGATGCGCTCGTTCAGAATTACAGTTTATCACTTTCATCGGGCGGCAGGTTTGTAAGATCAGTAGTAGGCGTAAGCTACAATAATCAGGATGGAGTAATGATCAATCAAAATTCCAAGAGGTTTACGGCATCAAGCAATAACACTTTTTACGCTTCCGATAAACTTACATTTGGACTGAATGCGGGTATTACACATCAAACGGATAATATTACACCCAACCTCGGAAACGGCCGTAATATTATACAGGTAGCCTACCTGAGTGATCCGGCGCTGAAATACAAAAATGACGACGGCACCTACCCGATCGGGTTCGCTCCCCCCGGCATGTTCTCCACTCCAAACTATTACAAGGTGTTAATGGAAACCGTTAATCCTAATAAATCACTAACGCTGATAGGTAATGCCTATGGGGCGTATAAAATAATTGACGGGCTTGAATTCAAGAGCAGCATCAACGTTAATATCAACAATACCATTAACAGGACATTCAGACCTTCAACGATCCTGGGTGGACCTCAACCGGCAGCCTCTGCATCGGCAAGCTACAATACCAGCAGCTTTACATCATGGATGACTGAAAATACGCTCACCTATACCAAACAGTTGTTTCAAAAACACAATATTGAAGCCTTTGCAGGTTACACTGCCCAAAAAGTTACATTTGAAAACAGCGGTATCAATGGTTCACAGTTTCCCGACGATAACATTGAATGGCTGAACGTGGCGGCTACCAGGATTGGTTCAGTAGGCGCCAACGATTATTCTGTATTGTCGTATATCGGCAGGGTAAATTATAACTATGACGGCAAATACATTCTTTCGGTTGCGCTCAGAAGTGATGGGTCATCAAAGTTCGGAACCAATAACAGGTACGGTACTTTCCCGTCTGTTTCGGCCGGCTGGGTGGTGTCGGATGAAAAATTCATGAGCAGCATCAGCGCCATCAACTTCTTAAAGCTCAGAGGTAGCTGGGGTAAGGTGGGTAACAACAATATCGGCTATTATACTTACCTGGCAGGCGTAGCCCAGTCCAATTATGTATTCAACGATCAACTGGCGTCGGGCAGTGCTTTAAATGGTATTGGCAATGCTAACTTAACCTGGGAAACCACGGAAGGATATGATATAGGTGTGGATGTGTCGTTACTGAACAACCGTGTTTCATTTTCGTACGACTACTATCGTAAAAAAACCGATGGTCTATTATATGGAATTGACATTCCTGTGCAATCCGGTTTTTCTACCATTACTTCTAATATCGGGCGCTTTGATTTCTGGGGTCATGAATTTACCATTGATACCAGAAATCTGACCGGGGCGCTCACCTGGAATACCAGCTTGAATGTTTCCATACCGAGGAATATCGTTAAAAAACTGGGAACTAATGATGCGCCTATAGGCGGTTACCAGGAATACTGGGATGACAACAGAACTGCTGTTGGTATGCCGCTCGGGATGTTTTATGGTTATATCAACACCGGTGTTTATATGACGCAGCAGGAATGGGAAACACAACCGCACAATGCAACCTCAATGGTGGGAACTGCCCGGTTTGCCGATATAGGCGGCCCTGACGGAAAGCCCGACGGGAAAATTGACGCCAACGACAGAACATGGATTGGCAATCCAAACCCCGACTTCCTGTTTGGTATGACCAACAACCTGGAATATAGAAATTTCGACTTCAGCGTGATGGTTTCCGGTTCCATAGGGAACGATATCGCGGATGATGCCTATCAATCAACAGAAAACCTTGATGGTGTATTCAATGTCAGGAAAGGCGTAGTTGACAGGTGGAGATCAGAAGAAGATCCCGGTGCTGGCATTTATCCCAGGACCAGGGCGGGTACTACCGCTGATTTCAGGAACTTTACTACAAGGCAGGTATTCAGCGGTACTTATCTTGCCATTAAAAATATCACATTAGGCTACCGGGTACCGCTCAACACCAATGCAACCATAAAAAGCGTTCGCGTTTATTTTACCACTCAAAATCCATTTATGTTCACCAAATATCCGGGAATGAACCCCGAGATTAGTTTAAGGGGCCTGGATGGCTTGAGAATAGGTCGCGACTTTACCGCATTCCCCATAGCCAAAGTATATACATTAGGTGTAAACGTTCAATTTTAAACCTACACTTAAATCTCATTATATGAACAAAAAAACGTTATTAGCAATCATATCGGCGGTTTTTCTTTTCTCCTGCAGCAAAGATTTCTTAGACCTTACCCCGCCTACATCATTGAGCTCTGCATCCTTTTTTAAAGATCGTACCCAATTCATGCAGGCGCTGAACGCGGCATATGTTCCATTACGCGATGTAGCTATTGTAGGTGTTTACGAGGATGAAATGAGGTCAGACAACACCTTCTTTACCATCTACCAGGCCAACCGCGGATTTGAGCCTCACAGGGAGGCTTATGCGCAGTTTATCGATAATGCACAATCCAGTGCTACCCCCAATTCGCCGGGCAGCAGGTGGACCAGTGATTATTCAGGTATTTCAAGAGTGAATACCATACTCAATCAGCTCACCGACAACAGCTTCCTGTCGCAGGGTGCAAAAGATACCATCATGGGTGAAGCGATGTTCCTGAGGGCTTTCTATTATTTTGACCTGGTTACGCACTACGGCGGTGTGCCGCTGCACCTCGATCAGATCCAGGATGCCGAAGAATCTTTCAAACCCCGCAATACGGTTGATGAAATATATACGCAGATAAAGACAGATCTTTTAGCAGCTATTCCCCTGTTGCCAACCGTTACCAGTTTTCCACAGTCGGGCCGTGCAAGCAAAGGTGCTGCAAAAATGTTGCTGGCCTATGTGTATATGACACAACCCGTACGTGACTATCCGAAAGCGGAGCAGGAATTGAAAGATATTACCCATATGAATTATACGCTGCTTGACAACTACGAAGACGTATTTGACCCTGCCAACAAAAACCACAGCGAATCCATATTCGATGTTCAGTATATGTCGGATCTGGTGAGCGGGCAGCAGAGCCAGTTTGCCTGGCAATTTATGCCAAAGGCAACCAATACCCAGTTGATCGCCGGCTTCGATGGGGGCCGCATGAACATCTTCAGCGGATGGAACGTGCCCACCGATGAAATGGTTGAATCTTACGAAGCGGGAGATGAAAGGCTGCCTGCATCTGTTTCTGTGGTGGAAGGTACCATTAGTGGCGTAGAAGACTTTACTATTACAGGAGTAAAGAGCCCGGCAGGTTATACACCGGCGCCGGGAACCAGCTTCCGGTATATGGTGAAAAAATATTTTCATCCGCCTTATTCAGTGTCTTTCAATACGCCCGACAATTTTCCTGTCTTCAGGTATTCGGGAACGTTATTATTGCTGGCTGAGTGTTTGGCAGAACAGGGCAGGGAATCTGAAGCGTTGCCTTATCTGAATCAGGTGCGTGACAGGGCCGGGTTAGATGACCTGGGTGTAGCCACCAAAGAAAACATTGCCAACGAAATGCGTCATGAACTGGCATTCGAAAATCATCGCTGGCTTGATCTTATCCGTACCGGAAAAGCAATCGAAGCTACAACGGCCAAAGGAACACGGTTAAAATCCATCTACGGTTGGATATTGCCCGCAGCCTTTAATGTTACGCCGGAAAGGCTGATCTACCCCATCCCTGCAAGGGAGCTTCAGATCAATGCCAGTCTTGAACAAAATCCCGGGTATTGATGGCAGATCGCCGGGCAAATCATTTATGACTTTTAGCTTCCGGCGCGGATCTGCCAACCGGGGAAGCTTTTGCCAGTGGGCGGTGTATACCTACCGCCCACTTTCATTAGGCATTGGGTAATGCCACAATTGAAACGCACCATACTGTAAACATGCATTTTACCGGCGCTGCTCCTTACTTAATGGTGAGTTGCAGTGCATAACCCGTTGTATTCGATGATACGAAAAAATATTATATACCTGGTACTGTTGAGTGTGATCAGCTTCACCTCACCGCAATGTGTGTCTGAAAAAAAGGGAGTCGTTGTAAAAGATCTGCGCTGTGAATACCTTAATAATCCCCTTGGTATTGATATTGTAAAGCCAAACCTTGGATGGATCATTGAGACAGCGGACGACCTGAAAAATGTAACGCAGGTTGCTTATCGCATATTGGTAGCATCATCTCCTGAAGTGCTCGAAAAGAATATCGGGGATATATGGGACAGCGAAAAAGTATTGTCGGCAAATTCAACTCACGTTTCTTACGGGGAAGCCATAAATAACAGTCCTGCCGGGGAACAGCTTGGTTCTGAAACCCAATGCTACTGGAAGGTAAAAGTTTGGATAAAGGGAGATGATAACAATGAAATGGCTTCTGAATGGAGTTCACCCGCAATATGGACAATGGGGCTGCTAAATGCGTCTGACTGGTCGGGTAAATGGATTGGGCTGAACGGAGATGCCGAAATTAAGGATACAGCAACAGAGCACAGGCGACTGGCTGCACGGATGCTACGCAGAGCATTTCCCGTTACTAAAAACGTTTCACGGGCTACTGCTTACGTAAGTGGCCTGGGTTTCTTTGATTATTACGTTAATGGAAAGCTTATCAGTGATCAGCTTATGAATCCGGCTTTATCGGGGTACAACAAAAGAATTCTATATGTTACGTTCGATGTAACAAAAGAATTAAAAGAGGGTGAAAATGCCATGGGAGTGATACTTGGTAACGGCCGGTTTTTTGCTCCCAGAAAAAAGGTTCCTGTTCCCATGCACAATTACGGTTATCCGAGGTTACTGATGCAGCTCCATATTGAATATGAAGACGGCAGCAGGGAAGTGATAGCGTCTGATGAAAAGTGGAAAGGTACGGCAGACGGGCCTGTGCGTGCAAACAATGAGTATGATGGTGAGGAATATGATGCCAGGCTTGAGATGCCCGGATGGGCCGAAGCCGGCTTTGATGATGAAAGATGGAAAACAGCAGAAGTATTGGAGAGCCCCGGAGGCCGTATGGAAGCACAGGTAATGGAACCCATAAGAGTAACAGAAGTACTTCACCCTAAAAGATTCATACAGCCCAAACCCGGTATTTGGATGGTGGATTTTGGTCAGTCGTTTTACGGAGTTGTGCGTTTGAAAGTAAAAGGGCCCCGAGGCACTACCGTTAGCCTGCATACCAGCTTTAATATTTTACCTGATAGTACATTAAAATATCAAAATGACCGAAGTGCGCTGAATACAGATAAATACACGCTTAGTGGCAATGGTACAGAGGTATGGCATCCCAGGTTTAAAGGAAATGCCACAAGATGGATACAGGTGTCGGGATTTCCAGGCACTCCGGACAGTTCTAACTTTGAAGGACTTGTAACGCATACAGATTTTGAGCAAACCGGAAAATTCACATCATCTAATGAATTGCTCAACCGTGTTTATTTAAATGCGAGATGGGGCACCCGTATGCAAAACAGGAGCCTGCCGATGGAACCCGACAGGGATGAGCGTATGCCGTGGAGCGGGCATCCGTCCAAGACTTCAGAGAGTGAAGGCTGGGTTTTTAATGTGGCGAAATTCTATGATCACTTTTTACACAATTACAGAGTCCACCAGGGTACCGACGGAAGCCTCCAGGAAATACTTCCGCCTTACTGGACTTTTAACAGCAAAGGTATTTTATGGCCCAGTGTTGCCACCATCATACCGGACTGGATGTATAGCTTTTATGGTGATCCACGCATACTAAAAGACAATTACCGGATGATGAAAGATTTTGTGTTGTTTACACAAAAAGCATATCTGAAAGCAGATTACACAACCGATTTTTGTGATTACGGAGATTGGGTAAATGCTATTAATATGGGAGGCAGCGGAGAGCAAACGCCAAAGGGGCTAATGGGTACGGCCTATATTTACCATAATGCGAGGATTGTGGAAAGAGCCGCCGGAATATTGGGGAACACAGAAGATGAACAATATTTTAAAACACTGGCAGACAGCATATATATTGGATTTAATGACCGTTTCCTGGACAAGCAAACCGGTGTGTACCAGAGCGGATCCCAGTGTGCCTATGTATTGCCGCTTGCCTTTGGAATGGTACCTGAAACCCAGAAAGAAAAAGTAGTAAGTAACCTCGTGAACGATATTATGGTAACAAGAAAAGGACATACTTCCGTTGGACTGATAGGGATGCAATGGCAAATGCAGGTTTTAACCAGTATCGGACATCCCGAAGTGGCATATACCATTGCTACCAGGACAGATTTACCAAGCTGGGGTTACATGATCTCCAAAGGAGCTACCACCAGCTGGGAATTGTGGAACTCCGACACCACAGGACCGGGAATGAATGGAGAAAGCCAGAAAATCCTTTCGGGCAATTTTGAAGCATGGTGTTATCAAACTTTGGGAGGTATTAATTACGATACAGAACAACCCGGATTTAAACATATCATTTTAAAACCAGAACCGGTTGGTGATCTTAAATTTGTGAAGGCGTCATTCAGATCATTATACGGGTTAATATCCAGCGAATGGGAGAAGGATGAAAACAGGTTCAACTGGAATATTATGATCCCACCCAATACTACAGCCAGCGTATATGTTCCTTCGGGAGAAAAAGAAAAAATTACCATTGATAAAACGCTTCTGGACAATGGGAACTTCAGGTACAGCGTGGATCAAAAAACGCAAAGAATAGTGATAACACTGGGGTCTGGCAACTATAATATTGTTTGTAGGGAGTGATGATTGTTTGGTATTGTTTTAACCAGTTATCTGATGAACAGATTAAACCGGGCAGCGTATCATTTTTTCATTTGTTAAAGCACCGTTGCTTTGCGGCCATTTGTATATTTGTTTGTACATTTGAATGCGGGTGAGAATCGGTCCGGCAGCCAATTCAGCGCTTTTCGTTTTGTTGGTATGTATGCCTGTGGGAGTGGTAAGCAGCATGGAACAGGATAGAAAATTCAGGATTAGGGGTATATTCGATTGGATAAAAGTTTAAGTTTCACTACCTTATTAAAAAAAGCGTATTTGCCTTTGCCATATGACTACGATCTACAAAAAAATATTTTACCTCGTATGCCTCATAGGAGGAGTTGCAGGGTCATTCCAGTCCTGCGATAGTGATGCAACTGAAAAATTGCCTGATGTAGTGAGCTACAATTTTGATATCCGCCCTATTCTTTCCGATAAATGTTCTGCATGTCATGGCCCCGATGCAAACAAGCGCGAAGCGGGTTTGCGGATGGACGATCCCGAAAGCGCTTTTAAGGCTTTAAAAGAAAACCCGGGGGCGCATGCTTTGGTTGCAGGCAAGCCCGAACTATCGCAGGCCTTTCTCCGCATCAGCAGCAGTGATACGGCGCTGATGATGCCTCCGCCTTCTTCCAACTTAAAATTATCGCAGTACGAAATTGACCTCATTGAAAAATGGATCAAACAGGGCGCGAAATATGAAAAACACTGGGCCTTTGTTGCGCCTGTAAAGCCGGAACTTCCCAAAGTAGAACAGAAAGAATGGCCAAGGAATGAGATAGATCATTTCATTTTGCAAAAAATGGAGCAAAAGGGTATGACCCCCAATGAGGAGGCCGATAAAGAAAGATTATTAAAAAGGATTTGTCTGGATATTACCGGCTTACCTCCCACACTGGAAATGATGGATTCATTTGCTGCCGACAAAAGCGTGGATGCCTATGAAAAAATGGTAGACCGCTTATTAAAGGATCCGGCTTATGGCGAAAAGATGTCGCTGCACTGGCTCGACCTGGCACGGTATGCCGATTCGCACGGCTACCAGGATGACGGCTATCGCACGCAATGGCCCTGGCGCGACTGGGTGATCCATGCTTTTAATGAGAACATGCATTACGACGATTTTGTAACCTGGCAATTGGCCGGCGACCTGCTGCCCAATTCAACCAAGGAGCAATTGCTGGCAACCGGGTTCAACCGGAATCATAAAATTACGGAAGAAGGCGGCGTAATTCCGGAGGAATACAGGGTGATGTATGTAACAGACCGCAATGATCTTTTCGGGAAAGGGTTATTGGGCGTTACCCTGGAATGTGCACATTGCCATGATCACAAATACGATCCTTTTTCGCAGAAAGAATATTACCAGATGTTCGCCTTTTTTAATAATGTAAAAGAAGTGGGCATTGAATCGGTGATCGGCGGCCCCGAAACTTATGCAAAGAAACCGTTGATGGAGATCAGCAATGAAGATGCAAAGACAGTTTTGGATTTTATAAATAAGCCCGATACCAACAGGCTGATCGTGTCGGTCATGGGCGATCTCGACACCATTCGTCCAACGCATGTATTGCAGCGCGGTGAATACGATGCACCGGGTGAGGTAGTAGAGCCGGGAACACCGTCCGCGATTTTGCCATTTAACCCTGAATATCCGAAGAACAGGCTGGGATTGGCGAAATGGTTGTTCGATAAAAAAAACCCCCTTACGGCAAGAGTGTATGTAAATATTTTATGGCAGGAGTTTTTTGGCAGAGGCATTGTTAAAACTTCAGGCGATTTTGGGATGCAGGGAGAGCTGCCGTCACACCCCGCATTGTTAGACTGGCTGGCAGTAGATTTTATGGAGCACGACTGGGATATCAAACGGCTGGTTAAGCAAATGGTTACATCGGCCACCTACCGGCAGTCGGCTGTGATCAGTGAAGAGAAGCTTGCAACCGACCCCGAAAATGTATTTCTTGCCCGTGGATCACGGTATCGTATACCTGCAGAATTTATCAGGGACCTTGTACTGGCCAGCAGCGGACTGTTGAATAAAACCATCGGGGGGCCGAGTGTGAAGCCATATCAGCCTGCCGGTTTATGGGAAGGTGCTACTTCGGGCAGGGGGCTTTTATCGGTGTATAACCAGGATCACGGAGCGGCATTGTATCGCAGAGGCATGTACACTTTAATTAAACGTACCGTTCCACCACCCACGATGGCTATTTTTGATGCCAGCAACAGGGATATGTGCGAGGTAAAAAGATTGAAAACCAATACGCCGCTGCAGGCATTGGTGATGATGAATGATCCAACCGTACTGGAAGCCTCACGGGTGCTGGCAGCCAGATTGTTGCAGGAGAAAACCGATGCCAGGGAAAAGATCAGTACGGCATTCCGGTTGATCGTTTGCAGGGAGCCCGGTGAAAGAGAAGTGGAAGTGTTGACCAGCTATTACAACAAGCAGTTAAAAACGATAGAAGATAATTCTGCCGAAAAGATGCTGTCTATAGGTGAGCACCCCGTTAATGAAAAGGCAGATAAAAAAACACTGGCGGCAATGATGCGCGTTATATCAACTATTTATAACCTGGAAGAAACAATAATGAAATCGTAGTGGTGGGAGGTGAGAAGTGAATAGTGAGAAGTGAGAAGTGAGAAGTGAAAAGTGAATAGTGAGAGGTGAGAATATCTTTATTAGTACACTTTATCTGCTTTATTAGTACACTTTATCTGATAGCTGATAGCTCAGACCTACATTTTAATACATGATTTATGAACAAAGAAATTATTGAGCACGGGCTCACATGGAACAGGAGGCGGTTTTTATCGGCCATGAGTCTGGGTGTGGGAAGTGTGGCATTGGGTTCTTTGCTGATGCCCGACCTGTTTAAAAGTGCCGGAACAGAAGAGGCCGGTCTGCCGCCGGGTATCCCGCATTTTGCACCCAAAGCCAAAAGGGTGATCTATCTTTTTCAGAATGGCGCTCCCTCGCAGCAGGAGCTGTTCGACTATAAGCCGAAGCTCAGGGAGATGATGGGACAGGAGATCCCTCCTTCGGTACGGGGAATGCAAAGGCTTACCGGAATGACGGCCAACCAGGCTTCTTTTCCACTGGTAGGATCATTTGTTGACTTCAAGCAATATGGCGAATCACGGGCATGGGTAAGCGATCTTATGCCTTATACCGCTAAGATCGTAGATGATCTGTGTATTGTACGTTCCATGTATACAGAAGCCATCAATCATGACCCTGCGCTTACCTTTTTACAAACCGGTTCACAGCAGGGGAACCGGCCAAGTATGGGTTCATGGCTGAGCTATGGATTGGGAAATGAAAATAAGAACCTGCCCAGCTTTACTGTATTGCTTTCGCGGGGTGTGGGTAACGGGCAGGGAGTATATTCCAAGCTTTGGTCCAATGGTTTTTTAGATTCTGTTCACCAGGGTGTGCAGTTCAGTAAAGGAGAGAATCCTGTACTGTACCTGCGCGATCCCGAAGGCATGAACAGGCGGGAGCGCCGGGAAATGCTCGACAACCTGTCGGAGCTGAATCAAATGTCGTACGCAGAATTTGGTGACCCGGAAATAACGACTAAGGTACAGCAATACGAAATGGCCTACCGTATGCAAACCGCCATACCCGAAGTAATGGATCTGTCGAAAGAACCCGATGATATTGTAAAGTTATACGGCCCGGATTGCCTGGTGCCCGGAACCTATGCTGCCAACTGTTTGCTGGCACGCAAATTATCCGAGAATGGCGTTCGCTTTGTGCAATTGTACCACCAGGGATGGGATCAGCACGGTAATCTTCCTTTTGAAATAGCCAAACAGGCGATGGATGTAGACCAGGCTTCGGCAGCACTGGTTACCGATCTGAAGCAACGGGGACTGTTAGACGAAACACTTGTTATATGGGGCGGGGAATTCGGCCGCACCAGCTATACGCAGGGCCGGCTTACAGCCGACAATTACGGTCGCGATCATCACCCGCGCTGCTTTACCATATGGATGGCAGGTGGCGGCATCAAACCCGGTATGGTATATGGCGAAACCGATGAACTGGGATACAATATTGTAAAGAATCCTGTGCATGTGCACGATTTCCAGGCTACGGTTTTACACCAGTTGGGACTGAACCACGAAAAGCTGATCTTTAAACATCTCGGACGCAGATACAGGTTAACAGACGTTTCGGGAGTAGTGGTTAAAGATATTATAAGCTGAGTAATATAGAATTGTACGGCTATGGAACCATGTACAGGTGCACGTTTACCGCACACTGCAGGCGGCCCGGCATCCGTTAAACCGGCAACGGTTTTATTTAATTTTTAACAGCCCGATTTTCAATGAATAAAAGAGTAAGATTTTTTGCGGAACAGTTATTGGTCGTATTCAATGTATTCATCGTATTCCTGCTGTTATTTGAAAGCAAACTGGAAATACCCGCCTGGCTGCAGCCTGTTGGGCGTATGCATCCGCTGCTGCTTCATTTTCCTATTGTACTGCTGCTGCTGGCAATTGTATTGCAATGGTACAGCGCTTCCCGCCGGCAATCCAACAATTTTTTTCATGTGTTTTCACAGCATGTTCTTTTGTCGGGCGCTTTACTCTCCGCAGTTACCGTGGTAATGGGTTTATTTCTTTCAAGAGAAGAAGGTTATACAGGCGGTACTTTGCAATGGCACAAATGGACAGGGGTGGCTATTTTCTTCCTTGCTTCCATTATATACTGGGTAGCCGGCAAACCGTGGTATAAAGGAATGCTTACAAAAGCAGCAGGCGCTCTTGTTGTGGTTTCGCTTATTCTTGCCGGTCATTTCGGCGCCAGCTTAACGCACGGGGAGGATTTCATACTGCAGCCCCTTGCTGTTTACTATGAAGCTCCCCCGGTACCCATCGACAAGGCTATTGTTTTTGACCATGTTGTCCGTCCTATTTTTGAAAAAAAGTGCATGAGCTGTCACAATCCCGATAAATTGAAAGGGGAACTGATACTGGCAGATTCTGCATCTATTGTTAAAGGTGGTAAAACGGGTAAATTGTTTGTGCCGGGCAATCCGGGTATCAGCCTGCTGATGGAACGGGTCCATCTTCCCCTGGAAGAGAAGAAGCATATGCCGCCAAAAGGGAAAACGCAGCTTACTGAAAATGAAATTGTACTGCTTACGCTATGGATAAGGAATGAAACCCCTTTTTCACAAAAAGTGATTGATCTGCCTCCGGGTGATTCATTGCGTTTAATGGCCGCTTCTGTGCTGAAGCCTGTGGAAACGCCTGAAGAAAGATACGATTTTTCGGCCGCCGATGAAAAAACGATAGCAAAGCTAAATACCGATTACCGCAGCATTACGCCCCTGGCTAAGGAATCTCCTGCACTGGAAGTAAATGTTTATAACAGGGCCGACTATACAAAAAAACAACTGGAAGAGCTAACTGAGATCAAAAGCCAGATCGTATCGTTGAATTTGAATAAAATGCCGGTAACGGATGAAGACCTGAAAATTATCGGTCAGTTTGAGAATCTTCGTAAGCTCGATTTGAACTTTACCGATATCACTGCAAATGGATTGAAGGAACTGGCGCCGCTTAAGCATCTGAACAGGTTAACCTTATCGGGTACCAAAGTAAATTACAGCGAGCTTAAAGCTCAGATATCTGCGTTGAAAAATCTTAAAACCGTATCTATATGGAATACCGCCATAACGCCGGCTGAAGCGGAGCAGCTGCAGGCTGTAAATAAGCATATTCGTTTTATAGAAGGATTTGTAGATGATGGAAGCAATCCTTTAAAACTCAATCCTCCGCAGATCAACAACAGTTCTGTTATTTTTGACCAGCCGATGGCATTGCAGTTGTTCCATCCTGTAAAAGGTGTAGAGATCCGGTATACCACCGATGGCAGCGAACCCGATAGCATTACATCGCCTGTATTTGACAATAAAACGGTTATCAAAGAAAACGCGCTCATCAAAGCCAAAGGATTTAAGAAAGGATGGTATGGCAGTGATATGGCATCGTTTGATTTCTTTAAAAGCAGCTTCAAGCCGGACAGCGTGCGGTTGCTTTATCCTTTGAACAGCGTGCATCAGGGTGAAGGAGCGCATACCTTTTTCAATACCACATTGGGCGTTATAGGCGCCAATAACCCTGCCTGGGCCAACAACTTTGCCGGCGTCCGCAACAATGATATGGGGATTATATCAGAATTCAAAGAGCCTGTTACCTTATCTTCCGTTGGATTGCATTATATGATCGAGGAAGCCACCGGTATTTTGCCACCGGCACTCGTAGAAGTATGGGGCGGGGAAAATGAAAACCAGATGAAGCTGCTGGTTAAAATGAAACCGCCGCTCCCTGCCAAAGGCGATAAGCCATCCCTCACAACCGTGGAAGGTAAATTTAAGCCGGAAACCATATCCTGTCTTAAAATTGTGGCCAAACCGCATGTTGATGGGGACCGGAGAAGGTTATTGCTGGTAGATGAAATGTTTTTGAATTGATGAAAAAAAAGCCGCTGTAAGATACAAGCGCAGCCACCCTGCGGCAGCTGCGCTTTGCTTGCTTTGAAAAACCGCCTGATTTATAGGTATACTCATACTGGTACCTGTTTTCCAGTGTTAGCTGAGCGTCATAAATATTTTCAACGACGGCGTTGTTTTTAGAAGGTCCCTGCCGGAGGAATACCAAAAAATCCCTGTGTGCATAAAGCGGGTTGGTTTTTTGATCATACTGCATTTTCTGCATGACCCGCCAGCACCATATACCCCGGTGTATCCGTTCCTGCCATAATTGTTCCTTCTGTAACATTGCCATTGTTGAGCTGCTGTTCACTTCGCTGATTCTGCCGGCATTGTAGCTGATGCTGAAATCTACAATATCACCCAAAGTGTTGATGTCGTTTTTAACGGCAGCTTTTTTTAACGACCCGTCTGTGTTTTGCTTCATTAACTTTGTAAAAATGTTGTAATAATGGAAGCCCTGTATATTGCAGGTGTTTTTTAAACAACCGCAATATGAAAAAACTGGTTTTTGCTGTCATTGCTGTTTGCTGCATGGCATCTTTTACGCAAAAAAAAATTACCTGGATTGCCATCGGTGATTCCATTACTTATTTGAATGAGCATACCGATGAAACCGGTAATCGCATCAGCAAGGGATACATGACAAGAGTGGTGGAAAAGCTGCCGCATATTCAATATGTCAACCAGGGGCACAATGGCTGGACGTCCGGTGGCATTGCCGCTGAAATTGAAAAACTGGGTATTGTTAAAGCCGATGTGTACTCCATTTTCCTGGGCACCAACGACTGGTGGCAGGGCAGACCCATCGGCACCCTGGCCGATTATCAAAACAATACCGGCAATAAAACCGTATATGGCTCTTTCCGTATCATCATCAGCAAGCTCCGCAGTTTAAACAGCCATGCGAAGATCATTCTTATTACACCTATGCAGCGTGGCGATTTTGTGTACATCGCCAATATGGCCAACAACGCTTACGGTTCCTATAAAGGAAAAAACGGCCAGCAATTATCACAGTTTGCAGCAGCCATTGCGGCAATCGGGGAATATGAAAAAATACCCGTTGCCGACCTGTACAACAAAAGCGGCATTACCTTAAAAAATATGGTGAAATATAAGCGTTTGAAAGATCCGCAAACCGGCGCGTATAAAAATTATCGGTTTCCTGCCTATGTTAATATTCCTTTTGATCCGGCAACCGATGAATATCCTTATCCGGCCGGCGCCATCAATATGACTTACGATGGATTGCATCCGTCCGATAAAGGATATACTGTTATTGCTGATATGCTGGTGAAGATATTGAAGAAGGTTGACAAATAAAGTAATTTTAGCTGCATGTGACAGGGAAATTGAAAACCCGGATGCTGACGGGCATCCCGACATTCATGCAATCCGGCTTATAGGAGAAGGGAACATCGTGGTTGCCGAAGGAACAGTAAAAATAAATGCAATGGAACATAGAGCTGTGTCTATCCGCCCTTTTATCGGGGCTAAAAACTTTGAGATTTCACGGAATTTTTACCGTGACCTTGGTTTCCGGGAAACCGTACTGTTTCACAATATGTCGCTTTTTAAAACAGAGGAGCTTGGGTTTTATTTGCAGGATGCCTACGTTAAGGACTGGATAGACAATTCCATGATCTTTTTAGAAGTAAGAGATGTAAATCGTTTCTGGAACGAACTCGTGGCTTTAAAACTGGAAACCAGATATGAAGATGTAAAGCTAACCCCGATACGGCAATACGACTGGGGCAGTGAATGCTTTTTACATGACCCGTCGGGCAACTTATGGCATTTTGGAGAGTTTGTTAAATAAGCAGCATATGCCGAAGTATAAAGCAAAAACCATCGAAACCGCGAACGGTGTTTCAGACTTTATTGATACAATAGGGGACGAGCAAAGAAAAAAAGATGCACTCGCCATAATTAAAATTATGAGAGAGCAGTCTGGCTTCGAAGCCAAAATGTGGGGCGCTGCCATTATAGGTTTTGGCAGCTACCATTACAAATATGAAAGCGGTCATGAAGGAGATGCTCCTTTGGTTGCATTCTCGCCACGGAAAAACGAGTTCTCCCTGTACCTGACCTCTGCTTTTGACGGGAGGGAAGATCTGCTTAAGCAATTTGGAAAGTACAAAACCGGGAAAGCCTGTATTTATGTCAAAAAGCTGGAAGACATAAATATAGGGATACTGAAAAAGATGATCACCGGCTCTGTTAAATTTCTTAAGGAAAAGTATACATAACGGGTAAAGCGGATATTGAACATGGAAGAAGCGGATGTGGTATAAACATTGCTGTACATTTTGTTTTCTAAGGATATGGTCAGGAATTATTATTACTTTATTGCAGGTATCCTTGCGATCCTTTTTTCCATTACGCATGCATGGAACGGGCAATCTGTTGTTCTGCCATCTCTCGATACGGATGCAATAACCGCAGATACAAAAACAATATTCTTTTATGTCTGGCATATTATTACTGCAGAAAACATGATTTTTGGCATAGCGTTCTTCTATATGTCATTTTATAAGGATTTGTCTAAAGTGAGGTTTGCTGCTTGGATCATTGCCATTTTAATGATCGTTCGCTGGGTCGTTATTTTTGGCGGAACATTATTGTACAATGCCTCTTCTCTTAAAAGCACATTAACAGATTCAATTGCAATTGTTGTGTATGTTGTGCTGATCATAGCGGGTACACATGTAAAGGATAGAAAAACAGAAAGTAAATTGTAACCACAATTATTGCCGGATATCTTTTTTGAGTACGTGTCCAGGCGGAACATAGAATTCCCACCGAAAACGCTAAGCTACCCTGAAGAGATAGAAGGTTTGAAGAACTTAGCAAAGCCTGTAAAGTTATTTCATCCATGATGAAAATATTTGTCATGCTCTCTTTATTTATTATTCCTTTAGCGGTATTTGCAGAGGGTGGTATTGTTAAGAATGGACCTGACTCCCCAAAGGTCATCAACGAAGAAAAATTTATCCTGGTAAATGGTATTGAACAATGGGTGACCATTCATGGAGAAATGAGCAAGCCTGTTATTTTGTTCCTTCATGGAGGCCCGGGCAGCCCCATCAGCCCCTATTCAGCTACGCTTTACAAAGGTTGGGAAAAGGAATTCATTATTGTGCAATGGGATCAAAGAGGCGCCGGGAAAACATTTGCACGTACTGCCCCGGAGGAACTGACGCCGGAATATTTAAAAGCCAATCCGTTAACTGTTGAGCAAATGGTAGCCGATGGTATTGAACTGGCGGAATACCTGTTAAAGAGGCTTGAGAAGAAAAAGATCATCCTTTTTGGAACTTCCTGGGGATCGGTGCTTGGGGTAAAGATGGCTGCCAAACGGCCGGAACTGTTTTATGCCTATGTCGGTCATTCGCAGGTTACCGACCCTGCCGGCGATCTTACCCTTTACAATAAGGTTTATCTTTTGGCCGAGAAAAATAAGGACACCGCATCTGCTGCTGTACTAAATGCAATTGGTATTCCACCGTATGATGAAGCAAAAAATGTGGGCAAATTATTCAGGATAGTAAAAAAATACGAACGGTTGAATTCAGTACCTGCACCGGATTCCTGGTTCGTTTTGTCGCCACCCTATGACAATACAAAAGATAACCAAAGCCGGAGCGATGCCGATGACTATTCTTTCGTTAATTATGTAGGCGACAAAAAACTGGGTATAATGCCCATGAGGGCAATGATGAATTTACCGGAGGAGCATGTAACTTTTAAAATACCAGTATATCTTATTCAGGGTAGTGAAGACATGCTTACGCCAAAAGAATCAACAAAAAAATATTTCGACAGTATAAAGGCGCCTGCTAAAAAATATTATTTATTACCCAAAACTGCTCATGGCTTCAATTCATCTGTTTTGGATACACTGTACAAAATATGCAGAGCGATAAAAGTGTAGCAGGGCAAATGCATCAATGAAACGGAAGGGTTTATGCATACAGGCTGGGAATGCCCCGGGTTGCTTTCAAAAAAGGCACGGTCTTTTGCAAAATCTTTTATTCCAAAAACCAACCGGGGCATTTGGTTGAGGAATAAAGCTTTTCAATTGATGCCGTTCCCTCTTTGTACTGGTGCTGAGTTAATTATAGTATGTCGTATTGCCGGGGTGAATGGGCAATGGTCAATAGTGAACTTATTCACAATTCACAATTCACAATTCACAAATTGATGCGGCGTATTATGGTTAACGTAACACTACATTATTATTCAATGCGTTTAATGACAAAGAATTAAAGCTAAAAGTATATGTCAATAACAAAGGAAGCTGAATTAACCGGGATGAAAAAAGCAAGCGAAGCTGTTGCCTGCACTTTAAGGGAAATGCGGAACTATGCTCAACCCGGGATGACAACAAAGCAATTGGACAACTATGGAGCAAAGATCCTCATGGACTTTGGAGCAAGGTCTGCACCCCGGTTAACCTATGGCTTTCCGGGATGTACCTGTATAAGCGTAAACAATGAATTTTGCCATGGCATCCCTTCAGATAAAAAGCTGCTGAAAGAGGGTGACCTGGTCAATATAGACGTTTCTGCCGAACTGGATGGCTTTTGGTCGGACAATGGCGGCTCATTTGTGCTTGGGGAAGACATTCACCGGCACCAGAAGCTGGTAGATGCTTCAAAACAGATCCTGCACAAAGCGATCCATAATATAAAAGGTGGCGTTCGCATTTCAGATATCGGCCATCTGATGGAAACAGAAGCCCGGAAGCGGGGCTACAGGGTGATCAAAAACCTCACAGGACACGGTATTGGCAGAAGCCTTCATGAAGAACCGGGTGATATTGCAAATTACAGGGATCGTTTTAACCCGGAAAGATTCAAAAAGAACGCTGTTGTTGCCATAGAAACATTTATATCAACAGCTTCAACATATGCTGAAACGCTTAATGACGGTTGGACAATGATTGGTAATAAAGGCGGATTTATGGCGCAGCACGAACATACCATTGTTGTTACCGACGGAGAACCGGTTATACTGACAGCGATGAACGGAATCTGGAATTAACGGATCAAAAAATAAGACCGGGGATACTACAAACCATTGTGTCGCGCCGGGGTCTGCATTCGGGGGATACGGCGCTTAGCCATGCGACCCCGGCACCGAGATTTTTGTGCTGCCACGGTTTTCACCGATACTCTTACATTCTCCGTAAAAATTTTTCCGGTTTTTAAAATAAATGGATAGGTTTGGTAAGCGTTTTAATTTGCACCACGTAACCCAATATCCAACCTTCCAATTTCCGGTAAATGAATTTCGTACTGAGTAGTATTTGAATGAATATCCGGTACTTATGAATAAGTACCTGTTTAAGCAAAGCGTTTATAAGCGGGTAAAAACGGTTATGAATGCTTATAAACGTTTAAAAACGGCACGTATGCATAAAGCAATGTGTTATGGGCAAGTAAAACCAGCACCGTCTAAAATTCGGCAGACAGAAAAGATGAATACAAACTTAATTGACAAATTAAAATCGTGGGACGGTGTTCATATTGAGTACTTAACAAACCTGTATAACACAGACAAGACAAACGCATATTTTTTTGAAAATTTAGTGACGATTTGTGTCAATGAACAAGATTTGCAGAAAACCATGACTTGGCTCATTAAACAACGGACTTTATGAATTGACAAAATACATTCCGGAACTGAAAACAGAGTTAGAGTTTACCTGCCAAAGAGCAATTGAAACAGAAAGTGCTTCTATAAAGTCGAAAGTGAAGAAAATACTATTGAACCTTGGCAAAAAGAAATCCTAATGAAAAAACAGACTTTAATTTCCATATTTCTATTTGCCATTATTTGGGCATTATTGCATTTTGTATTCCAAGTCAGGTTTAATGGATTACATAAGTTTTGGTTAGTGGGTCTTTATTTACTCATTCACTTTGTGGTTGATTTGCTTTCAAAAAAAGATATTCAACAGCAAAAGGAAGATGAAAAATTTAAAGATTGGGCAACATCTGGATCTATTGGAAAATACGGACAAAAAGGACTGTTGTTTATGTTTTATTCAACAGGACTTATTACTTTTCTAAACCCTTTTCAGCTTTTCCAAATCATTAAACAGGCTATTGGAAACTCAAAATTAAGTTCAGACAAGAAAAACCTAATCGAAAACGCTGATAATTATCAAAACGGAATGAACTATATTTTGCCATTTGAAAAAAATACGCAATGGTTGGTTTATAATGGCGGTGTTACGAAACAAAGTTCACATTCTTGGGACGTAATTACCCAACGTTTTGCCTATGATTTTGTAATTGCAGATGAACAACACGTCCGACATAAGAACAAAGGAACGAAATTGGAAGACTATTTTTGCTATAATAAAAACATTGTAACGGTTGCGGACGGAATAGTTATAAAATCAATAAATAACAAGAGAAATGCACCGTTTGTAGGTTATGGAATTTTAGATTTTTTGACTACGAGTTTTATAGGAAACTACGTTATCATAAAACACACAGAAAACGAGTATTCTTTTTATGCTCATCTAAACAAAGGAAGTGTAACAGTAACTTCGGGCGACAAAGTTACACAGGGACAAATCATTGGAAAATGCGGACACAGTGGTTACAGTTCCGAGCCTCATTTGCATTTTCATCTGCAAGACAAAGCTGATTTTTTTAATGCCAAAGGACTTCCAATTAAATTTTCAGACATTAAAATCAATGGAATTGTCAAATCAGAAACATTTATTACAGCATCAGACAGGGTTGAAAATATATGAACCGAAAGCAATTAAAAATGAGACTACCTGCCGCTAAGGTATTGCCAAAAGCGGGGCTGAACGGCTTCGATTGGACATTTGTGCAAGGTTCAACATTCGTGAACTTTTGTGCTAAAAATCCCCACCTTCGGCAATACCCGAACCGTTGCCTGCAACTCTATCTCCGACCCACCAAAATCGTCAAGTTGAACTTTTAAAGTTGACAACCTAAATAAGATAACAATGGCAAAGCAAGGTGACAAAATTATAAACGAAAGAACAGGGCAAACTATGGTTTTCCTTCAAACAGGTAAGGAAACAAATGGCCGGTTATTGGAAATAGAGACTTTCAATCCTAAGACGGACATGAGAGAACCTGTACATGTCCATCCCAAACAAGAAAGCTCTGCAAAAATTATTTCGGGGAAACTGCATTTTCTTGTTAATGGAAAAGAACAAATCGTTGGGGTCGGAGAGCAAATAACAATTCCCGCTGGCATCCCTCACTGTTTTTGGAACGAAAATGATTTAGTGGCTCATTCTGTTCAACAATTTATGCCGGCACTCCATATTGACGAGTTTTTTGAATCCTTTTTTGCACTTGCAAACGATGGTAAACTCAATGATAAGGGAGTGCCTCCTTTTTTACAACTACCATTAATGGGGTTAAAGCATAAGGACGAAATTCGGGTAACAAGCCCACCTTGGGCGGTGCAACAATTGACTTATTGGTTACTTGCACCAATTAGTTTTCTGCTCGGTTACAGGGCAAAATATTCATCAAAAAAATAAAACCATGAGCGCTGAAGACCTCATCAATTGCTCATGGATATTAGTTCAGAATAATGCAATAAAAGAATTGACACTTAAGCCAGGCAGCAGAGCAGCCGCCAACAGGCAGCTTGGCAAATCAAAATGAAGAAAACAATTTGAAAAGACTGAAAAATAGGGATAGATAATGACAAAAACCGTAGCTCAAAAAATGGGGGTAAAAGAAAATTCACGAACTATTTTCATTAATTCCGACAAAGAAATTATTGGCAATATAAACTTGCCAAACCTTGATGTTTCAAAGAAATTAGAAGGTGAATTTGATTACATACATCTATTTGTAAAAAAACAATCTGAATTTAATGACTACTTTCCAGAACTTAAACTTCATTTGAAATCCAGTGGAACGATGTGGGTATCTTGGCCAAAAGATGGAAAATCAGGTACAGACTGAACATAAAAATAGTAATTAAATTAGGGTAAGATTTTGGGCTTGTTGAAAGTACTTGTTTAAGCATTAATGACATCTGGTCAGGGCTGAAATTTACTTACCCCAAAAAAGGGAAAAGTTATAATAACAGTTACGGAAAATTGAATGATGAGAGAACAACGACCCGCTAACACCGGTTTGCCTAATGGCCGGTTAAGTGCTTCTATGACAGTTTGGTGCAAGGTGTAAATTCAGTTTTTCAATTGAGCATTTGTGCTAAAAATCCGCCACCTCCGTAAGTCTGCGAACCGTTGTCGGATCATGTTAGACAGATAAAGACCCGACAGTTTTATTTCTGCTGACTTGCAAAAATTGTTCAAAATGATTTTAAGAGATTTTTTACCAGACCCTTCATTAAGGGAATTTGTACAATGGTACAGGATCGTTCATTTTGAATTTGATAAAGCGAATGAAGTTCTCTTTAAAGCATATCCGCCGAAACCGGAACAATGTCTTCATTTTTTTCTCAGAGGTAATTTGGAAATAAAATGGATTGCGGGTAATAAAAAAGAGCTTCAATTACCAATAACATTGTTAGGGCAACAAACCTACGTTACTTCCCGATATAACAGCAAAGACCTGTTAAATTTCCAGATTGTTTTTCAATCTGCGGCAGTGTTTCGACTTACAGGTATTCCTGCATTTGAACTCACCAATAAAAATCTCAATGCAGAAGATGTTTTTCCTAAAAACATCCGCTTTATATTTGAAGAATTACAACAGGCAAAAACTTACAGGGAGCTACTTACCGTTGCAGACAGATTTGTAGTTTCTCTTGCCAGCAAAACAAGAAAAGATGCTCATCAGCTGGATTCAGTAACTAATTTGATGATGAAAAGTGATGACACCATTTCCTTTGACTGGTTAGCAAGGGAACCCTGTCTTTGTACTAAACAGTTTAAAAGAAAATTTTATGAAAGAGTAGGTGTTAATCCTAAAACCTACGCAAGAATTACAAGATTTATAAAAGCTTTTAATACAAAAAACGCAAACCCTGATTGGGATTGGCTAAAGATAGCCATAGAACGTAATTACTTCGACTATCAGCACCTCGTTAAAGATTATAAAAGTTTTACCGGACTAACCCCAAATGAATTTCATTTACTTGAAAGCACTTCCCCCGAATGTAAACTTGGGCTTGCTGAAGAGCTCTATCGGGACCGCTTCAGATTGGCATCCTTGCCATTTTAAAAAGTCCTTTTTTTACCACTTCATAACAACAAATACATTTCAATTTTGCTTCCATAATGTATTGTTATGAAAAATATTTTTTTATCAATATTACTATTTTTGCTTATGACATCTGACAGCTTTTCGCAATCATCTAACAAAACATACATTTTAGTGCATGGTGCTGGTCATGGTGCATGGTGCTGGAAAAAAGTAATCCCGCTCTTAAAAACCAAAGGATTTAAGGCGATAGCGCCAGATTTGCCCAGCTGTGGAGACGACACAGCCAAACTTGCAAGCATAACCTTGGATGACGACGTAAAAAAGGTAGTAGATGCAGCCAACGTCATAGATGAGAAAGTCATTCTCGTAGGACATTCAAGTGGCGGAGTTGTTATTTCACAAGCAGCCGAACTTTTGGGTCCTACGAAGATTGATAAATTGATATATCTCGATGCTTTTTTACCTCAAAATGGTGAGTCTGTATTTTCTTTGGCAGAAAAAATACGGAAAAGCAATGAGGCATCTTCTGTTTTGAAGCCGGATGTGCCTGCATCAGAAAGGTTCCTTTTTACAGAAGACGGGAAGTCCTTTAAATGGAATCCGGAACTTGTTCGGCAACTGTTTTATCATGATTGCTCACAGGAAGACATCATTTTCGCTAAAAAAAATCTTACCTGGAATTCGGTTGCAAATATTGCAACACCAGTACATCTTTCAGACAGTAGTTACGGCATTATCAAAAAGTATTATATACTTTGTACGAAGGCTAAGGATTTAGATAAAAGCAGTATTGTGTCTAACGTTTATTGTGAAAAAGTTTACAAACTATCCAGCAGTCATTCTCCATTTTTTTCAATGCCGGATAAACTTCTGGACATTTTGATTGACATTTATTAATGGAATGTTCGCGTGTTTCAGGAAGGGCAAAACACGAACCGCCAACAACCGTTTCCGGTAATTTAATTATCAGAATACTTCAACCAACTCGGGAAATACCAAATCACACCAGCCCTAACTTACTTCTTCCAGCCGCATTTTTTTCTTCCAGAAGAAATACGACAATATCCCCGGCACAATCCATATCAGCATAAAAGCAAGCATCGGATCAACCGATCCGGACAGGGCGATGCTGGAGTACAGAACAGCAGACAGGTCGAAGAACAAACCGGCATAAGCCCATTCCTTTATTGTTCTTAAACCAGGAATTAAAATAATCAGTGAGCCAATCAGCTTTGCGTAGCCCGTAAAAGGTATAAAATAGACCGGGTAGCCGAGTTGGTCATGTATCAGCTTCTTCGCATCATCGTTTACCAGGATGCTGCCATAGGATGAAAAGACCATGAGCGCCGCAAATAAAATGGTAAAAACCCAGTAGAGAATGTTGATTGTTTTTGGTTGCATGTTGATTGTTTTGTTACGTGTTGAATGGTGTAACCGGTACCGGGCGCTTTTAATTGCTTTTCAATGCCCGGTTACACAAAGCTAATACAGAAAGTTAATGCGCGTATGGGGCATTTGCGGCAATATAAGGGCGTTTTGCGTCAGCACATTTCAAAACAGCCCGTTACATTTTGTGTCGCGCCGGGTCTGCATTCGGGGCTTGGTCATGCGATCCCTGGCGCTGAGATTTTTTATTCTGCCGCGGTTTTTCCCGCCGATCTCATAATCCCCGCAAATTTTATTCAGTTTTTAAAATAAATGGATAGGTTTGGTAAGCGTTTCAATTTTACTTTTGTTCCCGCTGACGGAATGCAATCAGCCAAATTCTATAACTTGTACATTAATTAAATAATCAGCTTCAGCAGCCGGCCCGGACGGATCGCTATTATCCGCGCTTCGCCAACCTGTGCCGTTGGTTGTAACTGTTGGACCCACCAAAACGGGCGGACAAAAAACAAAATATGAAAAAGGTAATAGCAGCATTCAATATGACGCTTGACGGGTTTTGCGACCATACAGCAGGATTGCCTGATGAAGAAATACATCAGCATTATACAGAATTATTGGGTCGGGGAAGTGCCATTTTATATGGTAGAATAACATATCAGCTTATGGAATTTTGGCGAACGTTTTTAGAAAATCCTTCAGAGGAAAAAGCAATGAACGATTTTGCTATGGCAATTGACAAAATTCCAAAAATTGTTTTCTCCCATACGCTTAAAAATGTAGATTGGAAAAGTGCAACCATAGCAAATCGTGATTTAAAGGAAACGGTTTTAGCGCTCAGGCAGCATTCAGGCAATGACATTTTTATAGGTAGCCGCAGCTTAATTATACAACTAATGAAACTTAACCTGATTGACGAATACCAGATTTGTATTTATCCGGTTGTTGCAGGAAGTGGTTTGCCATTATTTGACGATATAAGCAACAGGACTATTTTTAAACTCGTGAACACTAAAATCTTCAAAGGTGGTGCGGTAACGCTTTACTATGAGCCGAAGAATAAAAGGGAAACAACGAACCACTAATATCATTAACTTAAAAACCAACTTCTATAACTTTTATCAAAGCATTCGTGTTGTACGGTTATAAATGCTTAAAATCGTTTTAGGAATGGCACATATGCATAAAGCAACGTGTTAGCGGCAGGTAAAATCAGCACCGTCCTAAAATTCGCAGATAAAAAAATGAATGTAAAACTAATTGACAAACTAAAATCGTGGGACGGAGTTTATATTGAGTATGTCACAAAACTATATGACGAAAATGCTGTAAATGCTCACTTTTTTGAAGATTTAGTTGCTATTAGTAATAACGAGCAGGATTTACAAAAAGTTACGACTTGGCTTATCAAGCACCACTATGACAATGGAAACACGCTCCCAAATTCACTTACCGAAAAACTTTTATCAACCTGCTTGACAATTGAAAATTGGGAAGCTAAGCTTCATATTCTACAAATTTTCCATCACTTTAAACTTACCAAAACTTCAATTCCGGTTTTAGAACACTTTTTACAAAATTGCTTGACAGACAAAAACAAATTTGTAAAGGCTTGGGCATATAACGGGCTTTATGAATTGACAAAATATATTCCTGAACTCAAAAATGAGTTGAAATTTATTTGCGAAAGAGCAATGGGAACAGAAAGTGCTTCAATGCGGACAAAGCGGTTACAGTTCCGAGCCTCATTTGCATTTCCATTTACAAGACAAGCCCGACTTTTTTAAAACAAACGGGCTTCCTGTAAGATTTTCAAACGTTAAAATCAACGGAGTTGATAGATCAGATATATTTATAACAGCATCTGACCGAGTACGAAATTTATAAATGATGACAACAAGATTACCAGCCGCTAATAACCAAGCTTTCGTTTCGTCCGTAGGACGAGAAATGAAAGCGAGGTTGAACGAAACCTACGGTAGTCTTATTCTATGTTGTAGAGTTGCCGGTAACAGAAAAGCTTTCAATCGGCATAGCAAAAATAAATTTTTCATTAAATCGCTTTAAAAATGCGAAACAAAATAATTTATTCACCAAATGAAGACGATATTCAAACAACAACTCTTGAAGAAGTGGAAAGACGTTTATCCGCTCAGGAAATTGAAAACATAAAAAACTCAATTGCAGGGAAAATAAACTGGTATGATGCAATTGCCCGGGCAATTAATCAAAAAATAAACATCATTTCTGTTAGCTGAATTTATTATATTCAATAGTGAACAGAACGTACAGATAACAAGTAATATCTCAAACATTTATTTATGCGCTTATTCACATCCCGCCCGATATTTCCGGCGGCCCTCCTGCCGGCCATACTGTGCTTTTCTTTTTCCTGCGGCTCACCGGATCAAAAAACCGCTGCTGCAAAAAATGATGCTACCGTAGCGGTAAGTTTTGTTAAGCAGGAAGCGCAGCACAAAGTGGATGTGCTTATGGATGGAAAGTTGTTTACCTCCTATTGCTG